>JAGOIM010000031.1 GCA_017995665.1 Anaerolineaceae bacterium
GAATTGTAATGCTTCTGATTAGTTTTCTGTCAAACCATTCTGAAAAGGGCAATGTTACTTTGAGTTTGATCATTGCAATCCTTGGTGCGATAACAAACAGCTGGTTTTGGCTGCGCTATCGAAAACTTAATCGAGAAGAACCAAACGCCATTATTGCCGTGCAAAGCAAACTCTACCGCGCAAAAGCGCTTGTCGATATTTGTGTGACAATTGCCCTGGCTGCGATCGCAATCGCCCCCACTTCTTCTACTGCTTATTATCTGGACATCATCGGCTCGGTGATTGTGGCAATCTACCTGCTCGTCAACGGTTTGATGATTGTATTTAAGAAATCAACACCAGTCCAAACAGGAATAGATTAGAAAATGCTCCGGTCTATACACAGGCGCTTTCCCTGCTGAAATTAATCGAGAATAATACTCCTGTTCTGTTGTGATTTTGATTTGGTCATGAAGCAAAAATAAAGCTGAGGTTGCCTTTCAGTTACTATCTTCATGAATTAAGCCTAATCTGTTGTAAAAAACAAACCACTTTGCCTCTTACAAGGACGATGAATCATAATTATACATTTCTTTAATCTTATTCTTGGGAGGTAAGACAATAACAAGAATCACTATAAAGTAGATGACATTAAATGCTAAATGAATCCATTTGATAGGGAAGAATTCACCTAGGGCGCCAGCGACTAATTGCCCACACACTTCAAACAATGTAAATGAAACACCAAACATGGCATTGATTTTCGCCCGATTTTGATTATCTAAGCGATGTTGTACAGCCGAAGTTCGAATATTAGCAGAGTTCATCCCCGCAAAGCCTAAAATAAACTTTACCCCAAACATAACTAACATTGGATAGAAAAAGAAAAGACCATCAAGAATGCTAAAAACAAAGTAAACAATAACAGCTACCAGATAGCGCTTTTTATCGGGTATCGTAACTAAGTAATGAAAGAAGCCACCAAACATATAACCAGCTGATTGAAACGACAACAACATAGCATAGTTTTGATCCGTTAAAACGGATGATTGGTTGAAATAGGGGTAGACTAAACTGCTTGTGCCATTGGTAAACATTACGATTGAAAAGAAGATAAGTACCGAAACTAAACCAGTATCCTTTTTAAGGCTATGAAGTCCATCCTGTAAATCATTAAAGTATGTTTTTAGAGAGAGTGCTTCACTGGTATTTAAGTACTCAAATGGTTCATCAATGCGAGACTCAATAAAGGCATCGATTAAACAGGCAAAGCTATAAAGAATAAGAACATTAGCCAAGCCAACTTTATTCAACAATATCATCATTATTGGGACAACCAGAACATTGCTCAAAGGATAAATTGTTGAGATGATCGCATTTCCTTTCGAATAGAACTTTTTGTCCATTAATTGAGGGATTAATGATTGTGAAGCTAAACTACTCACAACCCCTAAACAACTAATAAATAGTGAAACGAACAGAAACGGCCAATATGAAAACTCCGTAAAATTTAGCACCACCCCAGCTATGAAAAATAACAAGGCGAGTATGATTTCGTTCCTCACTAATATTTTAAGCGGATTATGACGATCAATATATGGACCAATCACTAATGGCAAAACAAAACTAGGAAGAAAAGAGGCTGCTAAATAGATCGAATTTAACAACGTCGATTGAGTTTCTTCAAAAACAACCACGCTTAAAGCAATATTGAGTCCCACTCCCGCTAAAGCTGAGATAACCATGCCTGATATTGCTAATTTAAAATTTCTCGTCCAAAGCGTTTGTCTTTTATCAATCATATCTCTTCTTTCTTGAGCATTATAGCACCTGAGGTCCCCATTTTTGCAAAAAGGGATTTTTCAACGAGGCAGATGCCTATGTGTACGGCTGGGTTTCTATAGCACCCGATGCGAAGCGAGCGGTGTAACCCGGCCCTTTATTCAACTTAGGGACGAAGTGGGGGTTTGGGATAGCCCCAACATTTTTTTACGTTGCGTTGAGAATAAAGTTGGGATTAAATTCGATGGAAATTGATTTGTTTGGGTACTGACCTGGTCACAAATCGGTTTTCGGGAAAACTAACTGAATCCCAAAACCCTGACCGCTAATCGAATCTTCTTCAACAAAAATATCAACCGAGATAGCCTGGCAATACTTTTGGGCTAAAAACAAACCCATACCGGTTGCTTCCTGACGATCGGGATGGCTGCCGGTGAAACCTTTATCGAACAAAAAGGGCAAATCTTCCGCCGGCACACCCTCGCCATTATCGCGTATAGCGAGATGTATCTTGCCGTCCTCGTCAGCCTCTTGCCAAAGAGAAATATAAACCATACCGTTTTCAAATGGAGCATATTTAACAGCGTTGCTCATTAATTGTGTAATAATAAAGACCAAAACTTTTCTGTCGCTAATCACTTGGAGAGGCTGAAGATTTGTTTCAAAACCTAGCATCTTTTCTTCTTTTATCGCTTTGAAGTTTGCCAAAATTTCCAAGATCAGTTCGTGCAAATCTATTTTCTCAAATTTATAATCTACATGATCGGCTTGAAGTCGGGCATAATACAAAATTTGGTCCACATCACTGCTAATTGTTTGGCGGATGTGTTCCATGCGGTCGAAAACATAATCTGACATTTCCTCTTCGTGGTTTGCCAAAACCAAGGTCATCAAGGAAAGCGGGGTTTTGATTTCGTGTGCCCAACCTTCAATATATTCCTGGTAGTTTTGCAATTCGAGGTTTTTGTGTTTAATTTTTTGATCTTGTTGGTTCAACTGTTCTGCTATGTTTTCGATTTCCGGCTTCCAAAAGTCTCCGCTTGCGGTCAACAAGCGCTGTTGTGTGGCATCGTTTGGTTCATTGAAGAAGCTTTCTACCGCCTCTTGCTCTCTTTTCAATTTTCGCCGTTCATACCAGGCTCCCAAGACGATAATCAAAACAGTAAAACAAGCAATAACCACAATAACTTCATAAAAGAATCGCGCACCAACCAGCCAGAGCAAGAAAATGAAGAATAAATCGGTTATCAAAAGCAGAATTAACCAATGGCTTGGGAGACGTTTGAAGATATTAGGTCGTTTCATTACCGGATTCCAATCGATAGCCTTGCCCGCGTTCCGTTTGGATGCTGTCTTGCAAACCTAATTTTGCCAGGTTCTTTCGCAATCGCACGATGTTTACTTGCAAGATATTCTCGTCAACAAATTCGTCCCCACCCCATAAGGCTTTTGCTATTGTCCCTTTGGAGACAATCTCCGGCGAATTTTCTAATAAAATTTGCAGAATTTTGCCTTCGGTTTCCGGCAAAACAAGATGTTGATCTCTCCAGATGAGCTTATAAGTGTCCAAATCTAAGATTAATTCCCCTGCTTGCACCAAATTACGCACTTTACCATAATTTTGCAATAACCGATCTACACGGGCAAGCAACCGATTGGGATGACAAGGTTTGGTTAAAAAATCATCCGCTCCTAAACCAAGAGCGGTTAGTTCATCGCCTAATGTATCCCGGGCAGTTAAGATTAGAATTGGGAAGGACGCCCTTGCCTTTAGCCATTTACAAATCTCGAAACCAGATTTACCAGGGAGATTGATGTCTAAAACCACCAAATCGGGTTCAGCTGCCAAAACTTCGGCTTCAGGTGTTTTGAAAGAAGAGATACCCGTTACCGAGTATCCCTTCTCGCAGAAAGTGTTGATCAATTCTTCCCGCAAATAGCGGTCGTCTTCAATCACAACAATTTTGCTCAAAAGGCTTATCCTTCCTCGTTCACTTGCAAAGCCTGAATTTCTCGATTACTGGCTTGCTCAACAAAATGAATATAAATCCATTCTACCAAAACAAAGAGGGCAGCGGCAATGCCGGTAAACAAGATTAGGTTTGTTACTGATGCTCCGGCAGGAAGTCTGAGGAAACTGGTAAACATTGCCCAAATGGCAAAGACAGCACTAATTAGTGCCACGCCAAGCCCAAGGGCAAAGAAAGTGCGGATTTGAGTGCGGGCTGATTTGCTTAGATCTTCAATGTTAGAACCAAGCATAAGCATGGTTTGATAACGGCTCTTGTTCCTGCGTTCTTGCATCAGATATTTTAAGCCAATCACG
The DNA here is from genome assembly GCA_017995665.1 of Anaerolineaceae bacterium. Taxonomy (GTDB): domain Bacteria; phylum Chloroflexota; class Anaerolineae; order Anaerolineales; family Anaerolineaceae; genus Mesolinea. The sequence goes on from JAGOIM010000031.1 coordinate 4,088, forward strand.
GTGTTGGCAATAACCATAAAAAGCACACCTAGATAAATCGTAAGATAAGATGAAGCAACTGTGATAAAGAGGTTCCTGCCAATTCCGCTCAAAAAGGTGTCATATCTCAAATCGGTGTCTTGCAGAAGTTCTTGCATTTGCAAAATCACTTGCATCAGACCCATATCCTCAACCAGATCATCCTTTAACATAATATTCCAGCTAAAGATATCTTCCGGATCAGAAGCATACTTTTCATAATTCTCATCAGTAAGGATTAGCCCTGCAAAAATAGTAATAGCGCGGTCTGCAACCACATTGTAAGTATATAGTTGTGGTTTTAGCTCTAATTTTTGCTTGTCAATCTCTACATACGCACCAAGCTTGAGCGCTTCCTGCATTATCGGGACAAAACCATCCATACCGCTCATCGCTGAAAACATTGCCGCCTGATTTTCATTCAACTGAATTTCAGCTTCGCCGATTGAACCTAAGAGAGCATTGTAACTACTCAAGGCTATCAAATATGGTGTGTGATCGCTTGAAAAACGGTTAATCATGTTTTCCTTGTCTTCAGTTTCGGGTAATTTTTTCATGGCGGAGAGCAAACCATCCCAGCTAAAACCGTCAGTTACATCCGCATTTTCATCTCTATCAATGATTGTGTAAGAAATCTGATCCAACTTCATTGGGTAACTCTTACCAATCAGTTTTTGAGCTTTTTCGCTATGCAAAAATTCGAGAACTGCTTCACTTCCACCCTTTTCTTCCTCGGGAACAAGCGCAAAATCTACCGAACGCACAGTATTGCCACTCTGAATAGCCATTGTACCTACTCCATAAGAAACAGCTGCCAGTGCGACCAACATTAATAATGAAGCGATTGCTAAAGAGCGATGTTGACCTAAAACGTTTTCTTGCAGTTGTCGACCGGTAAAAACAAATATGCCGGTTTTATCCAGAGCCTTTCGCCTGATGTAAGCACCAATAAAGACTCCCAAACCGCGAAAAAGCAAGAAAGTTCCCAAAGCACCTATAATTAGAACCAATAAGATGATTAGGAAATCAAAAGTTCTCAAAGCGTTTACACCGAGGTAATAGGCAGTCCCAAGCATAAGCAAACCCAAAACAAAACTTAACCAGGCAAACTTCGGCTTGCTGACAGTTTGTTTTTCTGCCGTATCACTACGCAAGAGCTCAACAGGTTCACGACGGGTGAAGTCAATGCTTAAAATGAGCATAGCGAAAATTTGAACGGCAAGGAAACCGAGCACAGTGCCGATTATTGCTGGAATAGAGAGCGTGAAACGGTGCCCTATGATGCCCAAGCCCGCAATTCTGGCAGTGGTCAGGCTAACCAATTCGGTCAGGAGCAAGGCAATTGGAAAGCCAATTAGAATCGAAACCAAACTATTCCAAATCGTTTCGCTCATCAGCATGGCAAAAAGCTTGCTGCGTTTCATTCCCAACATTAAGTAGAGCCCAAATTCCTTCTGGCGGTTTTCTAATTGATAGCGATAGGCAAAGTAGACTAAAAAGAAGACGAAAAAGAGTGAAACCGCATAGACAATCGGAATTAAATTCATCAGTTTTTGGATGGCATCGCTCTCGAAAGTTTGTAAAAAGCGCATCACATCCTGATCACCAAGGGAGAGCAAGGTGTAAAATGCGACAATTGCTACCACCAGCGATCCATAAAGCAGGGCGTTGTCTTTCCGGTTTTTGGTGGCGTTGTGTTGAACTTGTTTAAAGAACATTTGCGCTCCCTCCTCCCAGTTGGGCATTTACAGTCAGAATGCGCTCATAGAAAGCCCCGGTGTTTTCTTGTGCACTTTTACGCAATTCATGAAATAGGCGACCGTCTTGAATGAAGAGGATGCGCGAGCAAAAACTTGCGGCATTTGCGTCATGCGTAACCATCATGATTGTCTTGCCCTGCTCTTTATTGATATTTGCAAGTTTGTTCATCAGAATCTTCGAATTTTTGCTATCCAAAGCGCCGGTTGGCTCATCTGCCAGCATAATATCGGGTTGACTAATCAGCGCACGGGCAGCGGCAACACGTTGTTTTTGTCCACCGGACATCTGCGAGGGGAATTTTTCTAAAACGTCAAAGATATCCAGCCATTCCGCCAAATTTTGCAGATGACTTTCGGCTTGTCTGGCGGTTAGTCCATGCAGCAAGAGCGGAAGGATGATGTTTTCTTTAGCCGATAGATTGTCTAGCAATTCAAATTCCTGAAAAAGATATCCGATTTCTTTACCACGGTAATCCGAGAGTTGACTTCCATTGAAAGCGGAAATGTCTTTCTTCTTCAATAATATTCTGCCTGAAGTCGGCTTGAGCATGGTGGCGATGCAATTTAACAAGGTCGTTTTCCCGGAACCACTTGCACCCATAATTCCCAGGAATTCTCCTTCCAGGACGTCGAAACTTATTCCTCTCAGGGCTTCAGTCTGACTTTCGCCCTTGCCAAAAACTTTTGTTACCGATTCAACTTCTAATATTTTGTTTGTGTTCATATCCAGAAACCTCCATTGGTTTAAGCTCATTGTAGCGAGAATATCAACAATTTCAACTTACAGTTCCTGTAAGGAAAAAATTTTACTCGTTCGAGAAGGAATTGTGATTGCCTGATGGATGTTTTTGTCATCCATCAGGCAGTATGAGCTAAATCATTTGATAGCGTTTGAGGGCGGTGTTTAGAATCATGTTGACCAATTCGCTGTGGCTGATTCCGTCGGCTTCGGCTTCTATCACGATATCCGAAAGCTTGGGCATCAAGCCCGGAAGAGGGTTGATTTCCAAAATATAGGGCTTCAAATTGTCATTGATATCGAGGCGAAAATCAATTCGGGAAACGTCCAGCGCGCCGGTAACGCGAAAGACAGAGGCAGCCAGCAAGTTGAGCTGGTCGATTATCTCCTCGTCAAGCGGTGCCGGACAAAGATATTCAAGCTCAGCGGCATGAGTTGTTTTGAGATTGTTGTCATAAACGCCACCAGATTCAACCCAAGGGGTCAAATTAACTTCCAGCGGTGGCAAGAAATGCAAACCGGCTTGAATGCGGCGGGCATTTTCGTCTTTTGGAACTCTTCGCGCGACCGGACCAATCAAATTGCCAACCAAGCCGACCGTAACTTCGCGGCCTTCTATATACTTTTCTACCAAAGCGCTTTGATTATATTTTTTCAAAATATAGTCCAGTTGGCTGCGCAACTCCTCTTCATTATGTAAAATTGAGCGGTAGCTAATTCCCATGCCAGTGCCTTCATGACTGGGCTTGATGAACAAGGGGAATTCCATATCAGGATTGAGCGGTTCGTCAATGCGTTCAAAGGACTGGAAATTGGGCGTTGGGAGTTCGTGCCAGGCGAGAATGCGCTTGGTCATGGATTTATCGAGTGTCAGGGCAAGCGTGAGCACTTTTGAGCCGGTGTATGGAATGCGGAGCCGCTCTAAAATAGCGGGTATCTGGGCTTCGCGAGAATCGCCGAAGTGACTTTCGGCAATATTGAAGCAAATATCGGGTTTGTAATGGCGGATTGTGTCAATGATGGTGTCATCGGCTTCGAGAAATTCAGCCTGATGTCCACCGTCTTTAAGAGCATTAACCAGACTAAGCACGGTCGACTCAGAATCGAGATCGTCCCATTGGTCTGCGCTCATGCCTTCGAACTTTGGTGCGTTTTCTTTTAAATTTGCTAAGACAGCAACACGAAAACTTTTCATTTCTTCTCTATGGTTTCTCCTGGAAATTATCGTAGTGATAAAACAACCATTGATTATAGTAGCAATTTTAAAAATGGGGAAACGGGAAAAAGGAAATGGGAAACAGAATACGGGAAACGGGGAGCGGGATAAAGTAATAAATCAGCTCACTATGAATCGTCATCGCTAACAACCACAATTTTGTGACGTCGGGTTGAAGATGGGATTTTGTAAAACAATCTCAAAGTTTAAACATCTTCAACCTCGACCTACGGTTTAGGGTCCCCATTGTTGCCAAAAAGGCGATTTTCAATGAGGAAGGAGATGATTTTCTCTTGCTTAGTCTTCCGTCGTCACCAAGGTTCCAATGGTTTTGCCATGAATGGCGGCCATCAGTGCGCCGGGTTCCCAGAGATTTAAGACCAAAATCGGCATGTCGTTGTCCATGCAGAGCGAAATCGCGGTGCTGTCCATCACGTTCAGACGCTGGCTGATTGCCTCGATATGGCTGAGCTTGTCATAGCGAATGGCATCCGGATAGAGTTTGGGGTCGCGGTCATAAACACCGTCGACCTTGGTGGCTTTAATGACCACGTCGGCGTCGATTTCAGTTGCCCGAAGTGCGGCGGCGGTATCTGTTGAAAAATAAGGGTTGCCTGTGCCTCCGCCAAAGATAACCACCCGCCCTTTTTCAAGATGGCGGATTGCCCGACGGCGAATGTAGGGCTCGGCAATTGTCCGCATTTCAATAGCGGTCATGACGCGGGTGGTAACGTCGAGCTGTTCAAGGGCATCCATCAGTGCCAGCGAATTCACAACCGTAGCGAGCATGCCCATATAATCTGCGGTGGCACGGTCCATGCCGGTATTTTCACCGGTGGCACCGCGCCAGATGTTTCCGGCACCAATCACAATCGCCACATCAACGCCGGTTTCCCAAACGCTTTTAACCAATTCGGCTATGTTGCGGGCTTGTGCCGGTGCAATGCCAAAGCCACCCGGTTCTGCCAGTGATTCACCGGATAATTTCAATAGAATCCGATTATATTTATTCGCTTTTTGCTCTTCGCTCATATCTTCTCCGGTTCTTGTGTTTTATAAAAAGAGAGCCAACCTTTTGGCTGGCTCTTTAAAATCCTTATTCAGCGTCTTCTTCGACCGTTGGTGGGGTTGTTTCACCCAAAGCCCAGCGAATGAATCGGCGGATTACCAGACGTTCGCCTAAGGCGGCGACCTTGTCGTTAATCAGATCGGCAACGGTTTTGCTTTCGTCTTTGATGTATTTCTGATTGAGCAGAACGTTTTCGTCCATGAATTTCTTCATTGCGCCTTCAACAATTTTTGGAATAATTGTTTCGGGTTTGCCTTCAGCACGAACACGCTCGATAATGGCGTTTTTCTCTTCTTCCAAAACCTCGGCAGGAACATCAGCTTCAGAAATATATTTCGGGGAAGCGGCTGCAATTTGCAATGCGATTTCGTGGCTGAGTTCTTTGAAGGTGTCAGATTTTCCGACAAAGTCGGTTTCTGAGTTAACTTCAACCACAACAACCAGGCGACCTTCGCTGTGGATGTAAACTTCCACGCGGCCTTCGGATGCTTCACGATTGGCACGTTTTTCAGCTTTTTGGAGCCCTTTTTCGCGAAGTTCTTCAATGGCTTTTTCCATGTCGCCATCAGCGTTGCGCAAGGCGGTGCGGCAATCCATGATGCCAACACCGGTTTTTTCGCGTAATTCTTTAATCATCTCAATGGTAATTTCCATAGTGTATCCTTTCTGTCTTTTGTTGCTAATTATGCTTCTTCTGTGGTGTCGGTTGTTGCGGCTGTTTCTTCCTGAGCTTTTTCGAGGTCGATTTTGGCGCGTGTGCTATCACCGAGTAATACAGCGTCGTCCATTTCTTCTTCGTCATCAATCTTACGAGAGATGGAGGCACGGGCAGCAGGCATAGCTTCTACTTCTTCCTCTTCGATGTCTTTGCGCATCATTTTGCCTTCGATAACTGCATCGGCAATATGACCGATGAGTAATTTGATGGCGCGGATGGCATCGTCGTTTGAAGGGATGACATAATCGATGTCAGTTGGGTTGCAGTTTGTATCAACCATGGCAATCACGGGGATATTCTTCAAAACAGCTTCGCGCACAGCGGTATCTTCGCGATCAACGTCAACAATAAAGAGCAGGTCGGGCAAATTTTTCATCTTGCGCACACCGCTCAAGCGAGTTTCAAGACGTTTGATTTCACGTTGGAGCAAAAGCCCTTCTTTTTTGGTCAGGCGATTGATTTCACCGGTCTCGAACATTTTTTCAAGACGGCCAAGTTCGACGATACGCTGTTGAATGGTAACCCAGTTGGTCAGCGTGCCACCCAGCCAGCGCTGGTTGACGTAGGGCATACCACAGCGTTCTGCTTCAGCCTGAATGGTTTCTTGCGCCTGGCGTTTGGTGCCGACGAAGAGGATTGAGCCGCCTTCGGCGACAGTTTTGCGAACGATGTCAAAAGCGTCTTCGAGCAGTTTGACGGTTTGTTGCAGGTCGATAATATGGATACCATTGCGCTCAGTGAAGATGTAGGGGCGCATCTTGGGGTTCCATTTATTGGTTCTGTGCCCAAAGTGGACACCACTCTCGAGGAGAGCTTTCATAGATACATTTGGCATGATAACTCCTTTGCGTTATGCCTCCGCCTGGTTTTGCGAAGCTCCCAACCCTTCAAGAGGGCACGCGAGAACTTCTGATCCGAGGCGTGTGTAATAGTGTCTCTGGAAAATTCCAGAGCGTTGAGTATTTTATCATGTTTTTTGCGAAAGAAAAGTCTGAAATAGAAGGATGTTGGCGGTATGCAGTTTCCTGCTTTCCTGTTCCCTGCTACCTTTTACCTGTTTCCTGTCTTTAAGGCTTTCACCAATTCACGATTAAAAGCCGGGATGTCTGCCACAACCCTTCCCCAAACCTGATTGCCATCTCTAAAGGCAGCTTCGTCCACCCATTCCGCTCCGGCGTTCAGCAAATCATCCTTAATCCCAAGCGAACCAACCGTCTTCTTCCCGGTAACAATTTTTGCGGAAATAGCAATCAAGCCTCCGTGGCAGATTATCCCGATAACCTTGCCCTGAGCATTCACCTTTGCGACCAAATCATTCACTTCAGCATAACGGCGTAGCTTATCCGGCGCCCAACCACCCGGTAAAACCAGAGCGAAGAGCTCCTCAGCCTTCAAGCCCGAAATCAAGCAGTCGGGTTTAATTTCCAGTCCATTCTTCCCCCTAATCGGCTTCAAGTCCAAAGCCGCGGTAAGAACTTCAAAACCCTCTTCTTGCAAGCGGATTGCCACGGCATAATATTCTAAATCTTCCACCCCTTCAGCGACCAAAAAGGCAACTTTTAAGCTTTTATCTGACATTGTCAACTCCTTTTCTCAATCAATAGTTAATCATGACTGTTTTTATCATAACATGCCGGCCTTAAGCTTTTCGTTCTCGTCAATGCCTAAGAATCGATAAATTTACTGTCCTCTAATTCGTCTTTTTCGTCTTTCGTTTCCGGCAGGGGGTCGGTCTTCGGTTTATTGCGAGAATCGGCAAGTTGAATTTCTAATGGGCTAGCGCGACGGGTGAGCTGCCATTTTCCGCAATGTGGACAGCGTTCAAATTTACCAACCACCACGTTCAGACCCAAAATTGAACGCGGAAAAGTTTTGCCACATCGTTGACAAACCGCCAGACCGTTTATTCCGCCATTTGCCGTCTCCGAAGCCTTGTTTCTGCTTGAAATGAAAACAGTCAAACCCAGCGAACCCAAAATTACCACAACCACCAGCCCGATAACATTGGTGGTAGCTGAACTGGCTTGCTCTTTGCTCAAAAAATTGTAAGTGATTGGCGCGGCATCTTGGCTTGCTCCATCTGAGGTGTAAACTTTTGCGCTCATTCTTCGCAAACCGGAAGGGTAATCGTCGGTTGAAAATGAAAAGCTGAAAGGTGCTTCGCTCAAATCAGCAATTACTGCATCGTCCATAGAGAAAACCACCTTGCTTACTTC
>JAGOIM010000169.1 GCA_017995665.1 Anaerolineaceae bacterium
TACAATAGATCTCGGGTTCAGAAAAGATTAGGCTATCTAAGCCCAACAAAGTTCTTGTTAGATGTTCAACAGGAAATCAGAATCAATGTCTCTTAAGTTTTTGTCCGATTTTTTGTTGACGACCCGACCCCCACCTGTTTCCCGTTTCCTCTTTCCTGATTTCCTGACTTCCCGCTCCCTGATGGGCCGACAATATGAGAATCTCGTAAGGAAAAGGCCCTATAGCACCCGACGCGAAGCAAGCGGTGTGTCCTTTTCCAGGAAAGCGCGGGCGCTTTCCCCTACGAAAGAATTTTTTTGCCCGTTCCCCTTTTTCCCGCTCCCGGCTCCCCGTTTCCTAATTCCTGTTTCCTTTTTTCTGCTCCCCGCTCCCAGTTCACCTGTTGACGTATGGGCAAAATACTGCTATTATCATTTTATCTATGGCTTCCAAAGAAAAGACAAGTTGGTGGAAACGCTTGATTTCCAAGCTCAAGCTCGAATCGCGCTGGCTGGCTCCGGGTACAGGCTATAAACGCTGGTTGCTTCTGACCATCGTTGGCGCAATGCTGATTGGTTTGGGGCTGGCGGTCGTCATTCTCGATTATTATCGCTCAACAACCAACGAATTTCTCACCCCAATTCTCGCCTTTCTCTCATTACGCTTTTTGGATCGTCCAATTCGCTTCTTGCTTTTCGGCGGTTTGGGTTTAATAATGATTATCGTGGGCGTTTGGGGTGCCAACCGTTCCCTTTTGCGTCCTTTCGAAACCAGTGGAAAACCAGTTTGGGACACCTTGCAAAATTTTCGCCAGCGTGAAAAGGGCGTCAAGGTAGTTGTGATTGGCGGTGGGCATGGCTTGGCGTCACTATTACGCGGTATAAAATCCTATACGCATAACATTACCGCCATTGTTACCGTAGCCGATGATGGTGGCTCTTCCGGTGCATTGCGCCGCGATTTAGGCGTGCTCCCTCCCGGTGACATTCGCAACTGTTTAGCAGCGCTCAGCAGTGACGAAGCTTTGCTATCCCAGGTCTTCCAATATCGCTTTCACACCGGTTCCGGATTAGAAGGCCATTCCTTGGGAAATTTACTCATCACAGCAATGAGCGAAATCACCGGCTCTTTTGAGGAGGCTGTTGCCGAATCCGGTCGGGTTTTGGCAATTTATGGGCGGGTTTTACCCTCAACTTTGGCTCAGGTCGAACTGGTGGGCGAGTTGCAAGAAAATCCAAAGGCGAAACCAATCATTGTGCATGGTGAATCCGAAATTACCGAAACACCGGGCAGAGTCAACAAGGTTTGGCTCAATCCGGAAGGCATTTTGGCATATCCGCCAACCATTCAAGCAATCCTCAACGCTGACCTGATCATCATCGGTCCCGGCAGCCTCTACACCAGCCTTTTGCCAAATTTACTGGTCAAAGACCTGACCGACGCAATCATCGCCAGCAAAGCCGAGACCTATTATGTCTGCAATGTTGCCACTCAAATAGGCGAGACCGATGGTTTCAACGCCTCCGACCATGTCAAAGTGATTGAAGATCATCTCCACAAGAGAATTTTCAACCTCGTTTTATGTAATCGCAATTTCAAAGGCGATCTGGGCGATAACGCCGAATGGGTCGTAGGCGACAAAAAATTGCATGAAGATTATCGCGTTTATGAAGCTGATTTAATTGATGACCTCTATCCCTGGCGCCACAGCTCCAAAAAACTGGCAAAAACGATCATCAATTTGTACGAAGAACGTACCGGTCCTTTGGAATAATTTCACTTTCCATACATCCCAGGCTCTCTCCCTCGAGATTTATACACATTAATAGAAATTCCTCTCGCTTGTGACTATAATAAGATAGATATTTGAAAATTTATCGAATCTGTCTACCTGCAAAAGGTAGTAAATTTAACAATAGTAATGGAGAAAGTTATGAAAACTAAAGTTGGTATTAATGGTTTTGGCCGAATTGGCCGTCTCGTCTACAAAGCGATTCTGGAACGTGCAGGAGACAGCATCGAAGTTGTTGCAATTAACGACCTTGTCGACGTCAAACAAAACGCTCATCTCTTAAAATATGACTCCACCTATGGCATTTTCAAAGGTGACGTTAAAGTCAATGAAGCAAATAACATCGTGGTTGATGGACACGAAGTGAAAGTTTTCAGCGAAAAAGATCCCGGCAATTTGCCTTGGGGCGAGCTTGGTGTTGAAATTGTCATCGAATCAACCGGTGTCTTCACCACAGCCAAATCTGATCCTGAAAAAGGAAAAATCGGTGCCGATGCCCACATCCTCCGCGGTGGCGCTAAGAAAGTTATCATTTCTGCCCCTGCCAAAGGCGAAGACGCCACAATCGTCTTGGGTGTCAATGAAGATGTTTACGATAATGCTGTTCACCACATCATTTCAAACGCCTCTTGTACGACCAACTGTTTAGCTCCGGCTGCCAAGATTGTCAACGATGTCTTTGGAATCAAAAACGGCATGATGACCACCATTCACTCCTACACCAACGATCAGGTTATTTTGGATACCGGTCACAAGAGCGATATCCGCCGTTCACGTTCAGCTGGTTTGAACATCATCCCAACCACAACCGGTGCCGCCAAGGCTGTTGCTTTGGTTATCCCTGCCCTCAAGGGTAAGTTTGATGGTTATGCTTTGCGCGTTCCAACCCCCACCGTTTCGATTGTCGATTTTGTTGCCGAAGTTGAAAAACCCGCCACCATCGAAGAATTAAACGCTGCTTTTATTGCCGCCGCTGATGGCCCAATGAAAGGCATTCTCGGTTATTCGACCGGTGCATATGACCAACCCCTCGTTTCGATGGATTACAAGGGTGATTCCCGCTCTTCCATCATCGACCTGGACAAAAACATGGTCATGGGCGGCAATCTGGTCAAGGTTGTTACCTGGTATGACAACGAATGGGGTTATTCTTCCCGAACGGCTGATTTGACGAAGTATGTTGCCGAAAGACTCTAAGTCTGTGGCCGCCCCTTTCAAATGAAAGAATCCGATGCGCATTGCCCTCTTTGGTAATGCGCATCTTTTTTAGGAGAAATTATGTTTAATAAAAAAATGGTTAGCGACCTCGATGTCAAAGGTAAAAAAGTGATTGTCCGCGTCGATTTCAATGTGCCGATTAAAGACGGAAAAATCAATGACGACACACGCATTACGGCTGCCTTGCCAACAATTAATTATCTGCTCGATCATGGCGCTGCTGTGATTCTGATGTCCCACCTTGGTCGTCCTAAAACCAAAGATGACCTTCAATTCAGCCTGCAACCGGTTGCCGATCATTTGGCAAGCCTGATTAGCGC
>JAGOIM010000170.1 GCA_017995665.1 Anaerolineaceae bacterium
CGGGTAAAAATGCGATTTCCCAAGGAGAGTTAAGGTTTAGCACCAGGCTTTGGATCAACTCAGGAGTAGGACTGATTTCGGGAGTGTTTTCTGGAATCTGAGCTTCCGTCCCTTCCGGCCCTTGCGTCGCTTGAAGCTGAACTTCGACTTCAGGTTCAACTTCTTGAAGCGGAATGGTTGCAACCGAAGGCATGGGTAATGGAGTTTCAACAATCGGCAAAACCTCATTCCCGCAAGCGGAAAGGAGGAGTAAAGTAGCAAATGAGATCGTCAATAAGAGTCTTTTCATGAATCTATCATATCAATTTGGTTTATTATGGAAAAATTTTTGGACAATCTTGATAATTTTCAAAATCCATGCATTTGTTGATTATTGCAAAAAGATTCAGTTAAAAAGTTATAATTTGCTTTCCGCCTAAAGGTTCAAATATAAACCCAAGGGTTCACTAATAAAGCTTGATTTTACTAAGTAGTTGGTAATTTACTGACAAGGAAACAGAGAATGACAAACGATTTGAACGAATCAAATGAAAAAGAACAAATCGAAAATCAGGAAAACTTAAATTACGAACCCGTTATCCCTGAAAACTGGCTTCGCAATTTTTTGCCGATGTTCGTCGGTCAAATTGTTTCACTTTTGGGTAGCAGTATGGTGCAATTTGCGCTGGTTTGGTATATCACCAAGGAAACCGGCTCGGCAACAATTTTAGCAACCGCTACCACCCTTGCCATTATTCCCGGCATCATCCTCGGTCCATTTGTTGGGGCATTGGTCGACCGCTGGAATCGGAAACGGGTCATGATTTGGTCAGACCTGGTTGTCGCCCTGGCAACCGCAGTTTTGGCGATCTTGTTTGCCCTTAATCTAACCGAAATCTGGCATATCATGGTGATTTTGTTCATCCGCTCTTTGGCGGGCACTTTTCAAGATCCGGCAAAAACCGCCTCAATCAGTTTGATGGTTCCGAAAGACCAGCTCACCCGCCTCGGCGGTATAAATCAGGTCGTCGGGGGGTTGCTCAACACTTTTTCTCCAGCTCTCGGTGCACTTTTGATGGAACTGCTCCCCATTCAAGGCGTCTTGGCGGTTGATATCCTTACTGCTGCCATTGCGATTCTTATGATGATCTTCCTCGTTAAGGTTCCTCAGCCTAAATCGACAACTACTTCTGCTAAAGTTAGCCCAAAATCGCTGTTCGCCGATGTGAAATTTGGCTTCAAATATATGGCATCCTGGCCCGGACTTTTGAGCATTGTTCTCATCGCCTGTTCTCTCAATTTGGTGCTCGCTCCTGCCGGAAATTTGATGCCCCTCTTGATTACCGATTTTTTCAAAAAAGGTGCTCAGGAACTTGCCTGGTTTCAGGCTGCAATGGGCATCGGTGTAATCCTTGGTGGGCTCTTGCTTGGCATTTGGGGCGGCTTTAAACGCAAAATTCTAAACATTCTTATTGGGATAATCGGAATGAGTGTAAGCATCCTGGCAATCGGCTTGCTTTCTCCGAATGCTTATTTCAGTGCAGTTATTTTTATGACAGTTTGTGGACTGATGAATGCTTTTACCAACGGCTCATTGGGACCTCTCTTACAGACGAAAGTCCCATCTGAAATGCAAGGGCGCGTCTTCACCGTCCTCGGCAGCCTTGCACAAGCGCTAACTCCGGTTGGCCTCTTTATCAGCGGCCCGATTGCCGATCAATTTGGCGTTCAAACTGCTTATATTGTTGGTGGCGTTCTGGGTCTTATCATCGCTGGCATTGGTTTTTCGACAAAAAGCTTGATGACTTTTGAAAGACAATTGCCCGGTGGTGAGTTGATTCCTGATGAAACGAAAGCTTGATGCCGGTTAATTAATCCTCATAACCGCGCTTTAGAAATTCTGCCAGCAAACTCGTTGTTGGCAGAATTTTATGGGTTCCTGCTCTTCCTAAATCTTTTTCCTGTCCAAAACCACACAAAACCGAAAGTGACTGCGCCCCGGCTGCTTTCGCTGCCCTAACGTCGGTTACCGTATCGCCAATCATCAAACAGTTTTCAATCGGAACTCCCAGGATTTCTGCGGCATGCAGAAGCGGGTCGGCAAAAGGCTTGGTGCGTTGGCAGGTTTGCGAACTAATCACATGTGGAAAATAAGCCTCAAGCTTATTGTGGCCCAAAAAATTGCGGGTTGTGACTTCATTACGGGCAGTCACAATCGCAAATGGATATTCCGGCAAAAGCTCGTCCAGCATTGGAACAATTCCGGGAATCATCGGAAAGTGTTCTGCCGGATGGTTGCTCTGTATTTCTTGCCAATCGAGATATTTTGCAATCAGATGGTCAAGCGAAAGCCGGTCGGCGAGTTCCAAAGCCGAATTTCCGGGACCTTCAGCAAAGTGAACAAAGCGCCTGGCAAACCTTTGCAACTTTTCTTCTGAAATGACTCGTTTTAGAAAAGCAAGTTTATGGCTAACAACCTCAACCATGCGATCGTCGCTGTCTGAAAGCGTGCCGTCAACGTCGAAAAGCAGCGCTTTGACGTGACTAAAATCGAAAACTGGCTTTTCTTTTTCCATTTCGAGCGTTAATCCAATATCTCTTGAATCGCTTTAAGATTTGGGGCATTAAATTGAGATTTTTTGTTGCTAATCGTCGCTGTCCTCTTTTTTCATCGGGCGCGTTTCGAGCGGTGCATCGTCAAAATAATCATCTTCGATAATCTCTTCTTCCAACTCTTCTTCAACCAGATCTTCGGCCTTTTTCATCGGACGGGTTTTGAGTGGCTTGTCATTTTTTGAAGCTTTTTTGACGGGCTTTTCTTCCTTTTCATCATCCTGATATTCTTCTCCGAAGAAATCAGTGGGAATAGAAGACATTTTTTCAATCACTTCAACCATAAAACCAACCATGCGTTGCAGGTTATCATATGAGATTCGTTCGTTGATTCCATGCACCGTTTTCTGATCTTCCGGACTCATCACCACCGGGGAGAAGCGGAAAACACGATCACAGATTTCCAGATATTGACGGGCATCGGTTGCTCCGGTCATCAAAAATGGCGCGGCCAAGGCGCCGGGAACGCAAGCTTTGATCAAATTGATCAAAATGGGAAAATGGGGAGAATCGATATCCGAAATCTCGGTCGGATCCCAGGAATGGTTTCCGTAAAGCGCTTCGCCATGTGCCGGCAAAACTTCCACAACATCATCACCCACCAGCTCATTGACATATTTATAAACATCCACCAAAGTATCTCCGGGGAGCGGTCGAATGTTGATGGTCGCTTCTGCGACGGCAGGAAGAACGTTTTCGGTATTTCCTC
>JAGOIM010000032.1 GCA_017995665.1 Anaerolineaceae bacterium
CCGGCATCGTAAATGACTTTCATAAAGCCGACTTCGTTCGACATGCCCAAATTGGCAAGCACACAACCAAAACCAATCGGAAGCAAGAGGACCGGTTCATATTCTTTCCAAATTGCCAAATAGATCAGAACCAAACCAAGCAAGAGCATAACGCCGTTTTGCCAGGTGAAAGCGGCAAAGCCTTTGCTGAGGTCAGCTATAACGTGGGTGAAATCCATCAACCCTCCTAACCTTCAAAGGTCATAACCGCTTGGTTATGTTTTACCAAATCGCTTGGGCTGACGTGGATGGCGACAATTTTCCCGTCACGATCAGCTTTGATGGAGTTTTTCATTTTCATAGCTTCGAGGACGTAGAGTTCCTGACCGGCTTTGACGCTTTGTCCTTCTTTGACATCAATTGAGATAATGACACCCGGCAGGGGAGCATTCAGGGTTTGGGCACCGGCAGCAACCGGTTTGGAAGCAACAACCGGAGTTTCGGCAGGCTTTGGAGCGACAGGAGTTGCTTCGACTGCCTGGGCAACAGGAGCGGTGGCGCCTTCGGGCCAAACTTCGTATGCCACACCGTTCACTTCGGCAATAATCGGACGCGTGGACACGTCGTCAATGCTTACCTGATAATTTTTTCCTTCAATAGTGAGATTTACTTTCATCGATTCCGTCCTCTGATAGTATTTGAATAAAGTTGTTGAGCTCTGCCCGCAGTCAACCAAGCGCTTTCAGTACTGACTGAGATGCTTGGTTGGGGCTTAAGTGCTAAAAAAGATTCAGTCTCCATCGCATATGCGACCGCAATTGCGGCTGCCAGGGGAGCCTGATCATCGCCCTCGGCAAGGCTTTCGATGGCAACGACCGGGGCTTCTTCGCCCGAATCGCCTTCGCCATCATCGGCTTTGTCTCGGTTTGTCAGCTTGACCAGCAATACCATGATGCCCCATAGGACAATGAGCATGACAAAGACCAAAGCCATGCCAATTCCGGTAATTAATAAACCTTTATTAAAAACTTCGATCATGTGCACCGCCTATAGAGGGATGTTCCCATGCTTGCGGGCAGGGTTCATCTGAACTTTGTTTTGGAGGGCTGACAGTGCTTCAATCAGCTTTTGGCGTGTTTCGGCAGGTTCGATAACTTCATCGATATAACCGGCGCGAGCGGCTGCGTAAGGGTTCAGATAATCTTCCTGATATTGCTGGGTCAGACGAGCGCGTTCTGCTTCGGGATCTTCAGAGTTTTTGATTTGTCGACCATGGAGGATATTGGCCGCGCCATCGGCACCCATCACAGCGATTTCAGCAGAGGGCCAGGCATAGGTGATATCGGTTCCGATATATTTGGAGCTCATCACGACGTATGCGCCTCCATAGGCTTTGCGAGTAACAACGCTCACCTTGGGAACGGTCGATTCGGCATAGGCAACCAAAACTTTGGCACCATGGCGAATTACGCCACCATACTCTTGCTGAACGCCGGGCAAAAAGCCGGGGCTGTCAACAAAAGTTACCACAGGGATGTTGAAAGAATCGCACATACGCACCAATCGGGCGATTTTATCAGCGGAGTTGATGTCCATCACACCAGCCATCATAGCCGGTTCTTGCGAAACGATGCCAACCGGTCGACCGGCAAGGCGTGCCAAACCAACAATCGCATTCGGAGCGAAAGTAGCCTGAATTTCCATGAAGGAACCTTGATCAACAATCGCCTCGATCGCAGTTTTCATGCTGTAGGGTTGGTTGGGATCTTCGGGGACAATCGTGTTGAGCATTTCAGAGCGGCGATTGATTGCTTCATTGGTATTGGCTATCGGAGCTTGCTCGACATTATTGGAGGGGAAATAAGAAAGTGCCTGACGAGCCAGAGCAATGGCTTCTTTTTCGTCATTGCCAACCATGTGGCAAAGTCCGCTGGTTCCGAGGTGAATATCGGCACCGCCGAGGGTTTCGAAATCAACTTCTTCGCCGGTAACGGTTTTGATGACGTTCGGGCCGGTCAAGAACATGTATGATTGCTTGCGGACCATGATAATAAGGTCGGTAACGGCCGGGGAATAAGAAGCACCACCGGCACAGGGACCCATAATCAGGCTGATTTGAGGAACCACACCGGAATAAATGGCGTTTCGGCGGAAAATTTCGGCATATCCACCCAAGCTATAGACGCCTTCTTGAATGCGGGCACCGCCACTGTCGATCATACCGATAATGGGCGAACCGGTTTCAGCGGCGAGGTCCATCACACGGCATATTTTTTGGGCATGAATGTTGCCAAGAGAACCACCGTTAACGGTGAAATCCTGAGCATAAACATAGACGGTACGTCCGTTGATTAAGCCATAGCCGGTAACAACACCGTCGCCATAGTTGTCATTGCCTTTTGGGTCATTGAGACCGGTTGAGAGAGCTCCGATTTCACGGAAGCTGCCTTTGTCGACCAAGAGGTCGATGCGTTCACGGGCAGTCAGGCTGCCTTTTGCATGATGCTTGTCAATGCGGTCTTGCCCACCACCTAATTTGGACTCGGCGCGCAAAGCCTTCAGTTTTTGGATACGGGGGTTTTCCTCTGTCATTCAATCTCCTTAAATAGTTTATAGCCCCGATGAGTGAGGGGGCATGAATGCCCGTTTATTGTAACATCAGTTATCTGAATTTGGGGTGAAAATTTCAACTGCTGAAATTAAAAACAGAATCAGTGTTTCTTAAGTTTATGTCCGATTTTTTGTTAACGACCCAACCCTCCTGAAAACTGCTCCTTGGCTCTTAACACTTGGCACTAAAACCCTCTTTCCCTTTTCCTGTTACCCTATATTCGGCTTGCATAATGCCATCTTCCTGTTATAATTTCAATCAATGACTGGTCCGGTGAGCGGTTGGATTTTCAGCTGCAAGCAAGGAGACCTGCAAAAAAATTTTAAGGAGCACATGTCATGGCTTTAACAAAAACTGAAAAAACTGAAATTATCGAAACGTACGCCACCAAATCTGGTGATACCGGTTCTCCGGAAGTACAAATCGCATTGCTTTCCAAACGGATTACTCAACTAACCGATCACCTTCGTGCAAATAAACACGACGAATCTTCCCGCCGTGGTCTGTTGAAATTGGTTGGTCAGCGCCGTCGCCTGCTTGCCTATCTGCGCAAAAAGGATTACGAACGCTTCCTGACCATTACCGATGCTTTGAGCATCCGACGCAAATAATTTTAGCATCACACAGTAATCAACCCGTAAAGCCTCTTCATTAACTCTGAAGAGGCGGTTGCGGTTAATCAGCCAGACGGGAATTGAAAAACGCTGATCAATTTTTGGTCACCGATTTTCAGTCCCTGATCTGGCTACAGATGAAAGGACAATATGAAACCTGAAGCAAAGTATTTTTCCACTACACTTGGAAATAAAGAAGTCAGCTTCGAAACCGGACGCGTAGCCCGCTTGGCTGGCGGTTCCGTGATTTTTCGCCAGGGCGACAGCATGATGTTTGCTGCTGCAACCATGGGCGAAGCTCGCGAAGGTACCGACTTCTTCCCTCTGACCGTCTCTTATGACGAACGCATGTACGCCGGAGGCAAAATCCCCGGTTCGTTCTTCCGCCGTGAAGGTCGCCCCTCTACCGATGCAACCCTGATTGCTCGCCTGACCGATCGCCCGCTGCGCCCGCTCTTCCCCGAAGGAATGCGCAACGAGGTGCAGGTGATGTTGATGTCGCTCTCTGCGGATGACGAAAACCCGCTCGATATGATGGCAATCAACGCCGCCAGCGCTGCATTGATGATTTCTGACATCCCCTTCGGTGGTCCGGTTGGTGCAGTTCGCGTCGCCTATGTTGACGGTCAACTGGTTGTCAACCCCACCATGCAGGAGATGGAACAATCTACACTCGATTTGCGCGTTGCCGGAACCAAAGAAGCAATTCTGATGGTCGAAGCCGGTGCAAACGAAGTAACCGAAGTTTTGATGGTCGAAGCCTTGCAACTGGCACACGATGCCATCAAACCGATTTGTGAAATTCAGGAAAAAATGGCCGCCGAAGTCGGCAAAGCCAAACAAGAAGTCAAAATTGACGTTTTGGATCCTGAATTGCTCCGCATAGCCGAAGAACGCTTGAGCGGAAAAATCACAGAAATCCTGGACCAACCTTACAGCAAAGAAAATCTGTATGGCGGGATGGACCGGATTCGCGATGCCTTCATTGAAGAAATGGGCACCGAAGAAGAATTGACCCCCGAACGCAAAGCCCAATTGAAACAGGCTTTTGGCGAAGCGGAACGCAAAGTTATCCGCCAACGCATTTTGAACGATGGCAAACGCCCTGATAATCGTCAGGTTTACGAAGTTCGCGAAATCTACACCGAAGTTAACGTTACCCCGCGCACACATGGCTCCGGTTTGTTTACCCGCGGTGAAACCCAGGTAATGACCTTTGCCACACTTGGAACTCCCAAACAAGCCCAGGAACTGGACAATTTGAATGGTTTGGATTCCAAACGTTACATGCATCACTATAACTTCCCTCCTTTCTCGACCGGTGAAGTTCGCCGCGTTGGCGGGCAGAGCAGGCGCGAAATTGGGCATGGTGCCCTGGCAGAACGTGCTTTGGAACCGGTTATTCCTGATGAAAAAGCATTCCCCTATACCATCCGGATGGTTTCCGAAGTTATGGCTTCCAACGGCTCTTCGTCAATGGGTTCCGTTTGTGGTTCCACGCTGGCGCTAATGGATGCCGGTGTGCCGATTAGTGCTCCGGTTTCCGGTGTTGCTATGGGTCTGATTATGGAAGGCGATCGCTATACCATTTTGACCGATATCCTTGGCACCGAAGATCATCTTGGCGATATGGATTTCAAAGTCGCCGGTACCCGCAACGGCATTACCGCTTTGCAAATGGACATCAAAATTGCCGGAATTACCCCGCAAATTATGTCCGAAGCTTTAGACCGTGCCCGCGACGGACGTTTCTATATTTTGGACAAGATGCTCGAGACAATCGACGCACCTCGTGCAACGATGAAACCCCATGTTCCTCGCATCGAATCGATTAAGGTTCCGATTGACAAAATCGGCGCAATTATCGGCCCCGGTGGGAAGAATATTCGTTCATTACAAGAAGAAACCAACACCAAAATTGATATTGACGATGATGGCACTGTTTACATCGCTTCTACAGATGGCGTTGGCTTCGAAGAAGCGCGCGACCGCATTCTCGGTTTGACCGAAACTGCTGAAATTGGCCGTATTTACACCGGCAAATGTGTCCGCGTGGCTGAGTTTGGTGCTTTTATCGAGATTTTACCCGGTGTGGATGGCTTGGTGCATATTTCCCAACTCTCATCCGAACGGGTTGCCAAAGTCGAAGACGTGGTAAATCTGGGTGATGAACTGACCGTGATGGTGATTGATATCACATCCGATGGCAAAATCCGCCTCTCCAGACAGGCTTTGTTGGAAGGCTGGACGGCTGAAGAAGCTCGCGAACACGACAATGCCAACCGCAGCAAATCCTCCGGTGGAAACCGCAGTGGCGGTGACCGTGGTGGACGTAGCGGCGACCGTGGTGGTGACCGTCGTTCAGGCGGCGATCGTGGTGGCCGTGGTGGTGATCGCGGTGGTGATCGTCGCAGCAGTGGTAGCAGTGGCGGAGACCGCCGCCCCCGTAACAACTAAGCACTAAATTTTAAGAAAACAAAAAACGGCTGGAGTTGAACTCTCCAGCCGTTTTGTTTTGAAACTGCCTGCCTTTAATTAGGGGTAGTGATTGTTTTTGTCCGCCATTGCGTTGATTTCAAGCTCGTTCACCCTGTACGGACAGGGCTCGTCTCTGTCCGCCAAGCTTTTGATCGGATAATTGCTCTCGGACGGAGTCTTAATGGCGGATTGAAAATGGGACCACGCATCATGATATCAAGGTTAGAACATTTTCAATCTCGCCATACGCTTTTATCTCCAGCCATTTCCTGAATTTCCCATTTTTGATCCGGGCAGGTCGGACGATTTGGGCGATTATTTAGCGCTCACGATTTGGACCTGCCCCTACCGGTTTTATATCTGAGGATAAACAAAAGCCAGGCTCTCAATTCAGAACCTGGCTTTTCTGTTTCTAAGAAAACTTCGATCAATAGGTCGGTTTACTATTCATGCCTAAGCGCTTCAACCGGTTCCATGTTGGCGGCTTTTTGCGCCGGGTACCAGCCAAAAAAGAGTCCAACCAGTGTCGAAAACAAGGTCGCCAACAAAACTGTTTCGGTCTGCACAACCGGCACCAATGGTACGCCGGAATTTGCTGCATAATTCCCAATAATGAATGAGAAAGCCCAACCGAGACCAATCCCCAAAATACCGCCAATCAGGCTCAAAAGCCCCGATTCTGTTAAGAATTGAATCATAATATCCATCTTTCGGGCACCGAGGGCTTTCCGCAAGCCAATTTCGCTCGTTCTTTCGGTAACTGTTACGAGCATGATGTTCATAATCCCAATTCCACCGACCAAAAGCGAAATACCAGCAATGCCGGAGAGCAAAACGGTCAAAATGCCGGTAACTTGACCTGCGATATCGGCGACATCTTCCTGATTTGTCAAGGTGAAATCATTCTCTTGCCTGGCGCTAAGGCGATGCGATTCGCGCAATATTTGTTGTGCTTCTTCAATTGCCAACGGAATCGATGCCGAGTCTTGCGCTTGAATGATGATGTAACTCACCGAATTCGGTATGGTTTGCCGCACGATTCGCATTTGCATTGTCGTAATCGGCATATAGCCCTGCATATCGGGATTGTTAAACTGCGTGCCGCCTTTGGCTTTCGTTACACCAATCACACGATAAGGGGAATTGTTAATTCGCACCTCATTGCCAACAACACCACTGCGCCTTCCAAAAAGTTCTTCAGCCAAATCGGGCCCAATCACAACTGCCGCTGAACGCGAATCGATATCTGTCTGGGTGAAAAAGGAACCTTCCGCAAGGTCTATTCCCGAAATGTCTGCGTATTCAGCATAACTTCCGAAAAAAGTGGTTGTTAAACTGTTTTCACCGGAAGAAACGTTGGTTTGTGACATTACCATCGGTGAAACCCGCAAAATATGGGGTGCCCGCATGCGGTTTGAAAGTGCATCAACGTCACTAATCGTCAGAGCTTTAGCGTTCGTGACTTGGCCCAATTCACCGGGCATCACAAAAATTGTGTTCGTTCCAATCGACTCAATTGAGCCCAAAATACTATCCTGAGCTCCGGCACCAATCGAGAGCATCCCAATCACCGAACCAACCCCAATCACAATCCCCAAAACAGTCAGGAAAGAGCGGGTTTTGTTCCCAAATATACTTGCTAAGGCTTCTTTGACAACCCTAAAAAAGCGCATCATTCCAAGCCTCCTTCCACAATCTTGCCGTCGAAAAGGCGGATGGTGCGTTGTGCCTGACTGGCAACGCCCGGGTCATGAGTAACAATCACGATTGTCGTCCCTTTCTCGCGGTTAAGCTTGAGCAGCAAATCCATCACTTCTTGTCCGGCAACAGAATCGAGGTTGCCGGTTGGCTCGTCTGCCAAAATGATGGCAGGGTGATTGACCAAGGCACGGGCGACTGCCACACGTTGTTGCTGTCCGCCGGAAAGTTCGTTTGGCTTATGATTCATACGCTCTTCCAAACCAACCAGTTTGAGCATTTCTTTGGCGCGTCCGGTCATATCATCCGTATTTTCGCTGTAGCGCATTGGCAATTCCACATTTTCAATCGCATTGGCACGAGGCAACAAATTGTATTTCTGAAATATAAAGCCAATCTTCTGATTTCGGGCCATAGCCAGTTCGTCATCGACCAGGGATGAAACCATAAGTCCATCGAGGTGATATTCACCGCTGGTGGGCGAATCGAGACAGCCGATCATATTCATCAGCGTCGATTTACCTGATCCGCTGGGACCCATTATGGCGACCATTTCACCCGGGTAGATGTCCAAACTGACGCCACGCAAAGCATGAACATCATTACCACCCCCCAAATGGAACACTTTGGTCAGATTCCGTATTTGGATAACAGGTTTTTCCATTACTTCACTCACTTTAGCGCATCCCCGGAGCAAAGTTACTTATTTGAGACATGATGTCATTTGGTGGGTTTATGACGATTGCTTCGCCTTCATCAATTGTGGTTTCGAGAATTTCGGCTTGCTGTGAAGAATAAGAGCCAATCGTGACCTCCACCATTTCGGGCACGCCATTCCGCAAAACATAGACATACTGTTTATTGTCCCGGCTAACAACCGCCTCTGCCGGCACAACCAATACATTCGGTTTCTCGCTGGTGAGAATATTCACTGCTGCCGTCATTCCGGGCTTGATCCAATCAGATTGCTCGTCCAGCGCGTCAAGTTTGATTGTGACAGTGTAATTCACAATCCCTGTGCTTCTTTCGGCAGTATCAGAAATATCACTAACTACACCGAAAAATTCTTCATCATAATAGGCGTCAAAAAACAAAGACACCGTTTGGTCAAGCTGAATTTCCGGGATGTCCACTTCGGAAATCGGCACTTCGACGAAAAGCTCACTTAAGTCGGCAACCTGTACGGCAACTGTGCCCGGGCTAACCTGGTCATCCGTTTTTTGTCCTATGCTCAAAACTGTACCGTCAAAAGGAGCGGTGATATATTGACCCTCAAGCTGTTTTTCAGCCAAAGCCAGTTGCAGCTCAAGTTTCTCTACTTCATCAGGATCAGGTCCATTTTCAATTTTGTCTAAATCAGCCTCTGTGTTTTCAATCGTCTGATTTTGGACGTCAATCTGGGCTTGAAGATTATCAAGTTGCTGCGAAATCACATCAGGATCACAATAATCCAAAGCGGTTTTGGCAACTTGAACACGACGCCAAGCGTTCTCATCAGGCCAGTTTTGATAAGTTTCGAGCGCATTTTCGTAATCGTTGCGCAAATTATCGACCCGCCAGTCTTCACATTGGCGAGAATCGAGATTGAGAAATTGGGTTTCGAGATCCACTTTTGCGTTACGGGCGGTTTGAATCTGGTTGTTCAGGTTAGCTCGCTGTAAAGCGGTGTTTGCATCCAGATTTTCCAGTGCTTGACTGGCGCTAATTTTGTTTAAAGATGCTTGAATCAGGTCCGCAGGCAATTTGTTTTCGTTCAAGCTGAGCAATATATCGCCTTCTTCAACTTTGTCGCCAACCGCTACCTCAACATCGCCAACCGTTCCGCCACTTTGCCAAGTCAAACTAAGCGATTGACGTGGTCTGACATTTCCGGTTGCGCTAATAGACGATTGCAGGGTTTCGCGTGCAAGAGGGCTGGTTCGCAGACTTGAAATTGTTGCTTGTCGGTCTTTCTCAGCCTTATAATTGTTGTACAAAACTACAGCACCGACAATCAGCAGTGCAACTAAGCCATAAATCCACCATCGGGATTTTTTCTTTTTTCTTTCGATAATAGGTTCGCTTGTCATATTTCTCCATTTATTTGTTATTCAAAATAGTAGCAGTCTATTATCAGATTTTTATATAATACGGTTTATCTAAAATAAGTTTCCTTTATAATCAAAGATTCCTAACGAATTAACTTAGAAATTGTTTTAAATGCAGGATGTTTCGCATCTCTAATAAGGCTAAAAAGCAGCGACTCAACGGTTGTCAGATGCACGCCTTCGGCTGAAAGCTCAGTCAGGGCGATTTCTTTGTTGAGCAAGGAGCGTGAAGAAACAGCATCGGCAACCAGCCAAACTTCGTAACCTTCTTCCAACAAGTCGATAGCACTTTGATAGAGGCAAATATGGCTTTCAAAGCCACAAAGCAAAATTTGATCTTTTCCGCTTTTCCTAATGGCATCCCGCAAATCTTCGTCCAGCCAAATGCTGAATGTAGTTCGGGGATATTCTTTGTGGTCCGGTAAAAGCCTGCGGATGGCTTCGGTCGTATGACCAATTTTTTCTGGCACCTGAGCCGTCAAATAGATTGGCAAATCGAGTTCCAAACCAGCCTGAACCAAGCGGCTGACATTTTGATTGGCGAGTTCGGCCTCGGCGACCACCTCTGCCAATCTGCCTTGGACATCGATTACAACAATCTGAGAGTTTTCAATTTTAAGCATAGCTATCTCCTTTTAAGTTTAGCCATTATAATTTGTGGAGAGGTGAATTATGCGCGCAGCACAAGCTTTTGATATCATCGTAGATTCTGTCAAACTTTGGTGGAAAGATTGGGCAAACCAGGTTTTGGTTTCTCTGGCTATGGTTTTAGCGAGTTTAACCATCGTCCTCTTACCACCGGCACTTTTCGGCGTCTACAAAGAAACGCTCGACTTAGTCCACAATACTCGTACCGGAATCAGCGGTTGGTGGATAGGTTTCAAACAATATTTTCTCAAAAGTTTGCTTTGGGGTCTGATTAACCTAATAATCGCTCTGGTTTTGCTGACAAATCTCTGGTTTTACTATAATTCCCAAGTGGATGTTGCCCCTCTTCTTGTGATTGTTAGCATAATTATGTTGATTTTTTGGGTGGTTTGGCAGTTTTACAGCCTGGCTTGTTTCTTCATGCAAGAGCAAGCTTCATTTAAATTAGCTTGGAAAAATGGTTTTATCGTCATCATAAAGAACCCTCTTTATACATTGATAATCTCCCTTACCATGCTGGCAATTTTAATCCTGTCTTTTTACGTCTACATCCCCCTGGTCTTAGGCAGCATCCCCTTACTGACAATCTTAAGCTTGCTTGCGGTTAGGGCGACAATTGAAAATTAAGCGCAGGCTGTTTCTTTCCTGCTATAATTAAATCAATATAATGACATAACCTTGAAGGAGCTAAAAATGGCAAGGAAAGTGCTCGGTTACATTGAATTAATTTGGACCTGCGACAGCTGCGGAACCCGCAACCCGGGACCTATCAAAAGCTGCACTTCTTGCGGTGCACCCCAACCACCCGATGTCAAATTTGTAAGGGTTGACCCCGAAACTTTCAACTTTATTAAAGATGAAGCCCTCATCCGCATGGCACAGTCCGGACCGGATAAACATTGCCCATTTTGTGGTACTCGAAATACCGCTGATGCAAAAATCTGCGTCAACTGTGGTGGGGATTTAACCCTCGGCGCTACCAGCCGCCCAGCCGGCAACTCACTTGAGGCAGAAGCCACTCCAAAACAAACTCCCGAAACAAAGCCGCTCTCTAAAGGAGCGCTGATTGCAATCATTTTGCTGCTTGTGGTATGTTGCGCCTCCGCTATTTTCTTTTTTACTCGATCGGGCCAAACTGATGAGATTAATGCCCGGGTCGTCGATTCTACATGGAGCAGAACAATTGCAATTGAAGCCTATCAAATGGTAGCGGTTAGCGATTGGGAAGATGAAATTCCCCAAGCAGCCAATGCTTATGACTGCGAATTGCGCTATCGTTATGATTCCGACACTCCCCAAGCAAACTCTACTGAAGTCTGTGGCGAGCCATACACAATCGACACCGGCACCGGTCTCGGAGAAGTGGTTCAAGATTGTTACTATGAGGTTTCTGATTATTATTGCTCGTACGACACGATGGAATGGGTAGTGGTTGACACTTTGTCCGCCGACGGCAGCGGCACAACCGCCTCCTGGCCCAATGCCAATTTGAGCAGCAGCCAAAGAGCCGGAGATTCGACAGAACGTTATATCATCAACTTCCG
>JAGOIM010000033.1 GCA_017995665.1 Anaerolineaceae bacterium
AGCCTAAATTATCTGCGCCTTGGCTGACCGCTTCCAGATATCCCCACCATGCCAGCCTGCCTTGCGGGTCATAAACACGCAGGTCCTGACCTAAACGCAGCTTCCAGTCCTCCATGCTCAGGCCCTCTGCAGGACAGCTGATGAGAGCATCTTTGGGACCAAAAAAATCATCCCAGCTTAATTTCACCGGTTGGCAGCGTTCCGAGGAATTCAAAAAGCGTCCATTTTCGCGATCCAAAAGTTCAACCGCCCAGCTCATGGCAATCTCCATTGTTTTCTTCCCCAGGCACGGACAGAAACTGTTCGTTCAATCATTGCAATCCCTTCCGGATCGCTTTGAAAACAATAAAAAATCTGGGGTGATTTCGCTTGCAGCCATATTCCGCTGCCAATTTGGTTGTGGCTTTTGAATTCCAGACTGTCTTGCAAAGACCAGCTTTTACCGCTCATTTCATCCACAATCAATTTTTGTCCTCTTGTCAGACCGCTAAGTGCATGAAAGCCGAGAAAACCACTTTGTGGCAGGAGTAGAAAATCATCCCATTCCACAACATGCTCGCCTGAATCAGTTTGCTTGGCTTGCAAAAGCAGTTGATGCTGAAGGGCATAGTTGCGAAGCGGCAATTCACCCAAGGGCAGCCGCAAAGGGTCCAAAACCGTAAAGCCCTTTCCGAGACTAACTTGCGCAGCTGCTCCTTCAAAAACAAGCTCGCCCTGCTGTTTCACGACAAAGCGCAATTGCAGGGCTGAAGAGCTTGGCGGATTAAAAAACCGCACAATCGGCAAACCCGTTCCGCCGTTTATTTGGCTGACTAGCATAGGTCCCAGCGTCCAGCTGCCCAAAGTCTGCCAGTCTTTTCCACTCCAACGCAGCTGAGCATACTTGCCGCCGGATGCGCGGCCATTTCCGATCACTGTACCCAAGCCGCCATTCTCTGCTTCAAAAGACAAAGTTGGTTGCACTTCTCCAATGGCATAAGGCAAGCTTCCCAGGCAAAAATCTGCCAGAGTTGAACCGCTGAAATTGTTTTCAATTTGCAAGCGCAGCAGGACCGAGCCCTTCAATCCCAGCTCATCCGCATCAATCCGAAACCAATTGTCGTGCCCGAGCCCCTCATCGTCATGATTGAAGAGGGTGATACCGTTTATTATGCGGCTTCCCGAACCGTTTGAGAGAGGCAAGGGGAATTCTTCGCCAAAGAAGAGCGTATCGCGCTCTATGTTCAGCTTGATTTCCAGCGAACCTTTCTCAAGGGATGCCAAATGTCCGCTCTGAGTCTGCAAACCAAGCTTACGAAGACGGGCATAAGCGTATCCATCCTGATTGTCTTTCCAGATCCGCAAGAAAATCTCCGGCACAAGCCTCTGATAATTTTCAAGGTAATCCAGCCATAATCTGAGCTGGGCTAAGGAACCTCGCAATCGGATTTTTATCGTCTCTTTCGTTGTTTCCTCTTCTGACGGCTGAAAGTCATATTCCGAGCCAATCAAACCCTGCAAGCTGGCATTACCATTCAAATTCAACCAAGCCAGCTCATCCGGCAAATCCAAACGCCCAATCGACAAATTAGTCATAGCTCACCGAATCTTTCAACTTCCACTGTCCCCAGGCTTGACCTGTGGCTTGCGAAAGACTGCGCAAGCGCAAGCTATCCAGCATTTGGTCACGCTCCTGGCGTAACGCTTTCGCCCAGCTTTCAAGGTCCAGATTGTTTGTGGGTAAATTGCTAAAACTGACCTCTTTATGAAAGCAAAGCGTTTCCAAGACATGTGCGGCAGTCCCTTTAAACAAAATCGGCAGACATTCATCAGGGATTGTGCTTATCAATTCGCTGTCCAAACCGGAAATAACATAATTTTTCCCTAAGGACAAATTCAGCTCTGCCAGACTGCTCCTGAAAGCTTCTATTTTCAAATCCTCCGACAAAGCCAGCCCATGCGGGTCTAAAAACTGATTCCCTAAGCGAACTATTAAAGCGGCTAAGTTAGTCATTGCTCACCTTGGCTTTTTTCTGCCCGGCTTGTAAAGCTTTTTCAACCTCTGAAGGCGAAAAAGTAACCTTCCAACCTTGCAAATTAATCACCACCAAAAAGCCATCTTCTCTCAAGCGATAGCTGAGCACGTCCTTGCCCATCAGATGGTTGACAATTATCTTTAATTCTCTTTCTGTCATCTTAAACCTCCTGCCCCTCCGGCCATTTTTGACCGAAGGGGCGCAATTAATCTAACTTTAGTTTTCAGCCCGCAAGCCGTCTTCCAAGGCGGTACCTAAAATGTAGGTAACCAGCAAGGCGACAATTCCGGCCAATTGGTCAGCATCCAGCGGGAAATCCGGATACCAGGCTTTGATTACCATAAAAATCAAACCGACCAAAGCCGCCCAAAATTTTCGGGAACTAAACAAAAGCACAAATTTCGACATCGTTTCTCCTTTTCCGCTTAGGCAACGTTGCTTTTGAACAGAGGACGGAAGTCATTCACCCAAACCGCCAGATAATGGCGCACTTTCAGGCGATGTTCATCATTCGTGAAAACTGCCGGAGAAAGCTCATTCCCGGCAATGAAAATCTCGGGAGCCAGACCAAAGCGTTCACCAACAAAGATTGCCGGAGCAACCCGCGGATCGCAGGCTGCTGCCCAGTCGTTGGGGTCTGTCCATTCCGGCACAACCAAGGGTACGGCACTCCCCTTCAAGAGATTGTCATAAAAATATCCTTCTTCGCGAACGAAATTTCCCTGGCAAATCCCCATTGCCTTCAACTGCAGGGCACGAGGAACCAAGAGAAATTTCGGGTTTACCGCCATTTGTGGGCCGCTTCCATAGAAATTGACTTTGTTTTTAATCAGCATCGGTTGGGCAAAAACTTTAGCAGATGCCAAATCCCAGCTTCCTGCTTCCAAAGCGGAGGTGCCAAGGTTGCCGTGTCCTCCGTTCGTGCTAACCAGATTAGCGTTGAACAAAGGTTGACCGTCAGCCAAGTTTTGTCCGATTCCGCCTTGGGCAGTGAAAACTCCTGCCACCAAACTCGAGATCTTACGCATACCGGCTGAAGCCAGTTCCCGGGCATAAGAACGCAGTTTGCGGGTCTCATCGCGATCAATCAGTTCGAGCGTCAGGGGGATATAACCGCCATACTTGTTGAAATTAGCGCTCTCGCCCGAATCACCGACCTGCAATTGTGGATAATCCTCGCCTTCCTCAATCAAGGGTAAATCGCCTACAGTTCCAATCAAGGTGCCGGTAATTTCATTCAGGCTGTTAAAATGTTCCTGTACGCTAATGTTTTTCCACCAGTCATAACCGGCTCTGCCGAGTTCTTCCCAGGTATTGGCAACCAATTTGTTCAGGCTGTTTTTGACCAGTCCGCTAAAATCGGCGGTTGTTGCCAGACGGGCCCGTTGCGGAAAATATCCGCCGTGCAAGTCGTAATCGCCGGTCAGGCTGAGGTAGAGTTCGCGAATCCCGGAGAGTTTGGCAACCGAAGCATTATTCATCCCCTTTTCACGAGGAGCACCCATAAGGTCATCCACAGCCGCCTGGAGGCGTTCTCCCGGTTCAACCATGCCCTCAATCCGTGCCGGTCCCTTGACGACCGATGCGCCGTCCAGTTCGCTCAACAAAGTTTGCGCCTCATTCATTGCCTGGCTCAATTCAGACGGGCTAAAACTGCAATTTTGGAATTGCTTTCGCAAATTGTTTTTCAGGCTTTGTGGCAAATTACTGTTTGCCAAACTGTTTTCCAGCAATAGTTTGCTCATTTCTTCCTTCATTTGGCGCATTTCCGAAAGCTGAATTTCGAGCGTCTTGCTTTCTTTGCTGACCTGAGGCTCATTTTGCTGCGCCTCAACTTCCTGACCGATTGTCTTTAAGTTTTCTAACGGCATTTTTAAATCTCCTTCTATGATTGGATTGATTCCCAATTGGTTGAGTGCCCGCAGAAATATTCCACCGCGAGCCGGGTTATAAACCAAGTCGACCGAATAGATTTTCAAAATCTTTTCGACCTTCCCGTTTTTCCCCTGAAAGAGTACGTCGGCAGAGAAACCAACTTTTACAGCGGCTTCATCCGATTCTTCCAAAACCTGGCGACCGATTTCTTTCAACAAGTCCGAAGACGGTCCAAAAGCGCTAAGCTCGGCCCGAACGCCCTGGCTTGTTTCATCCCAAATCGGTTTGCGCAAAACTCCGGCAATATCACGAACCGAACGCGCTTTGAGGCTGTGGTCCACAAAACAGTTCACACCGTCCCACAGTGCCAGCGATTCTCGCAAGACCTCCGCCGGAAAAATCCAGCCGTTCGCCGCTCCGGCAGTGATTGCCAAAATTTCAAAGCCACTGCTGCCTGCCGAGGTGACTTCCAGCGCCAGGCGCTGTCGTCTTTCAGTCATAGAACTCCTTCCATTTTTTCCTTTATTCCCGTTATTTCCGAAATCCGGATAGCCAACCCTCCCACACAAATCAGCCATTCGGGTATTTCCTAATCTGTCTCCGGCTTTCGCTCTCCCATGAAGCGATAAACTATGCGCAAGACTTCTTCCTTGTCGATTAGATTCTGTTCATAGAGACTGCTTGCCACCTGAGCAATTTGACTTCCCGCTTCCGCCAATTCGCGGTTATCGCGCGAACTGATATCGCCGCCTTCCACACGAATACGCAGATCGGGGTCAATTTGCGAATCGTATTTCGCCCGTCGTTGTAAGACAACCTGCAAAACGTCTTCGAGCAGCATGCAGATAAAACGCTGCCTTTCAGCAAAGCGCCGATAGGTTGGACTGCCGGCTGCTTCGGCGGTCGTCTTGGTGGAAGATTCCGGCTCAGCCAAAAAATGCAAAGGCAAACCCACTCCGGCTGCAATCATTTTCTTGATTGCCAAACCGTCCGTTGCCGCATCCAATGCCTCAAGCTTGGGCGCTAAAACGCTCCATTCTTCGCTTTCGTCCGTGACCAAAACCGAACCCGGAGCAGGCGGATTTGCCGTCAGCTGCAACTGACGCACAGAGCGTTCTGTCTCGCTCCCAAACCGGGCTTTGACCACATAAACAAAGGCATTCCGAAAGCGATTGAGCCTGACCCGGTCTTCAAGCCAAGCGGTATAACGCGCCAGCCATTTGAGCACCGGCGTCAAATCGCCCTCTCCCCATTGAGAACCGCTCGGACGGTTGAGCGCATAATGCAAGACAACCGGCTTCAGCCTTCCCAAACTGTCCGCCTCGTCCTTCTGTGGGTCATAAGCGGGGTAAACTTCTTTTTCTGTCTCGTCCTTTGTCCGCAGGTTATAGGCGATTTCTTGTTCAATATCGTTTTCGCTGGAAATGATGCTTTCAATATCCCCAGCCGGTAAAACCCTCAGATAGCTCATCCCGCTCAAATCAGTTGTAAGCAACAAGAAGAGGTTGCCGCTCAGGCAGAGCTCATCGCTCAGTTCATTCACCCGGCTGTCCATTCGATTCAGGCGATGATTCCAGAATTGATCCAAAAAAGCTTGCGTTCCTGACTCAGCACAGATTGCCTTCAAACCGCCACCCACCGCATATTGCGTGGTCAGCTCCACGATTCGGCGCGCCAAAGGATTGAAACGCCAGGCTTGCAAGCTCTCTTCCAAAACGCTTTGCCTATCCCAAACATCACGGTCCCTCTCGGCTTTGTTCCAGGAAGATACGCCAACCAAGAGGCTGTTTTCCATCTCAGCCAAGGCAAAAGCATTGCGTTCTTCCTTTGGCTCGCCTTTTTTAGCGATTAAGTTTTGCAATCGTTCTCTCCATTTACTCATGCTGCCACCGGAATATTTTCTTCCTGCCCACAGTTCACAGCGATGCCTCGTTCGCAAGGCAATTGGTCAATCGGACAAATCTTTGGTTGCGGTTTTCGCCGTCCAAAATAGGCATATAGTTGCTCAAGGCTGCCATTCCAGCGGTTGTAATCCATATAATGCCCCACTCCGCCAATTGCCGGTGCTCGCTGGCTGGTTTGATGAATCAACCATTGGCGCACGCCTTTCGGCAATTGAGGCGGGCAAGGATATTCCGGCGTATACAAAGGATCTTCAAGGCTGCGGATATATTGCGCCAGCCACCAATCGACGGTCGGCAAGTCTTCCACCTGCAAATAGTCGTTCACCCAAAGTGCTCTGGAATAAATAATCGGGTATCGTCCGCATGCTCCCTTCAAAATTTCCAGCGATTCTGCTACGATTTTGGTAATATGAGCCTTGCTTTTGCCTTGGGCGAGTTCCACGTCCAGAACCAGACGCAAATCATCCAAATTTTCTCCTTCCAAAATCGTCAAAAAATGATCCATTTGCGGTTTCGCCTCAGCGATTGGGTAAAGCACGTGATAGGGCAAAATGCAAAGACTTCGCTTTTTCGCTTCTGCAAGATAACGCGGAAAGATAGTGTCGCGATAAGCCCAGGAGATACCGGTGCGCATGGCGACAAAATGCACCGGAGGGTCTTGCCTGATGAATTGATCAAAATCGGGGATGCGTTTTCCGTCCCAGCTGGCATTATGCTGAGAAAGATCGACCCCGAGGGGATAGCTCTGATTGCGAGTGAAGTATGTCATTAAAAACCTCCATCCATTTCTTTGAGTGGATCCATTGCCTGGATGATTTGGGGCGGCAATGCCAAATGCCACTCCTGCTCATCCAAAATCGCGGTCATTGCCGCGGAAAGCACCAAATCATCATGCAAAACTCCTCCAAGTGGGTCTGCTGTTCCTTCCGGAACCGACCACTTTAGAAAGCGTTCGGGCCCAATGCTGGCTTCACCACTGACCGCCTGCAATTGACGTTGAAAAAGTGCCTGCAGACGGTCTTGCTCGTTAGACATTTGCCAGGCAAGCGGATTGCTGTGCGCCAGCTCGCCCAAATTCGCCTGGCTCGGTCTAAAATCTTGAAAGCGACCGGTGTCAATGATTGCCAAGAAGCCCCAGCCCAGTTTTGATTTAATTTGACGGTTGAATGTCAGAGGAATCACCTTTTCACCCAGACGATCGCGCAAAAAAGAGCAAACTCCGGCCCCGACACCGCTCCCATCTACCACGATTTTTTCAGCTTGCCAATCCTGGCTGAGCCGGTAGAGCCTTTGGTAGAGCGTGCTGTGTTTTTCACCCTGCCAAAGGTAACGCTGCACCACCCGATAGCGCGGCTTTCCGGGTAAGAGCTCGTCCATCAAGCTCAAATCAACTTCAACAACCGTAACGGCTGTGGAATCTCGCTTGGGATTATCCAGACTGGCATTCTCCCCGCTGAAATTTTCATTGCGCATCTGCTCATCTTCCCCGGCCAAATCAACCAGCAGCGCATAACGCTTTCCGCTTGTCGGCAGGTTTTGGGCACCGTGATTGCCTTGCATCAGGCTCAAGCGGACCGGGCTAAACAAACCGGAGGCAAAATCAATTTCTTCACTGAAAAATTGCGAACGCACCATGGGATGCGAACGCCCCAAACGAGCCACCTGCTCATCTACAAAATGCCCATAGGCCGGAACTTCTGCCCGAACTTGCTCTGCGCCTATTTGAAAAACGCGCCTTTGACCATCCTTCGCTTCAGCCTCCCGGGCAGCCCGCAGCTCGCGAGCTAAAAGCGTTTGCCCCGTCCAGGCAGTCCCCCAGAAAACCCGTGTGGCGTTCGTTGAAGCCGCCATCGGCGAAATTTGTTTGTCATATTTGTCGGTTCCGATATCCTGTGCCTCGTCCAGTTCCAGTAAAGTGGAGGCTGTCGCCCCAACAATATTGGAACCGGGAGCAGCCGAAAGGAAAGTTAGATGAGCATTTTTGAAACGATAATGATTTCCGGCCGTTTTATGCCACTGATCTTGAGTCAGAAAATTAGCTTGCAGTGCAGTCTCCAAACGCCGCATAGCATTCAAACTTTGCGGCTGATAGGTTGGCGAAAGCTTGACCATCTCCGCCCCATGCGTTCCCAATAGCGACATCAAATAGACCTCGAGTTGTGCCTGAAGCATATTCTTTCCGGACTGCCGCGGAAACATGACTACAATCGAGAGTCCTTTTTGCTGCAAAACAGAATCGACAATCGCATTTGCCGCTTCGATTTGATATTGCCGCAACTGAACATTCCCAAAAACTTGGCTAAAAGCTGAGATATGGCGCAATTTGCGCAGAAAATCAACCCTGGTCGCAATTTTTTCAGGGAGATTCTTGCGCAAACGAAGAAAAGGATCCTCAGAAAGCGCGAGACGATTAACCTGTGGAAGATATGCCAGATCAGTCATTCTTTTCCTCCTTTGCAATCTGTTCCGCAAAAGCCCCCAATGCACTAATCAAATCCTCGGCTAAGCCCGAACTTTGCGGACCCTGCAACAACAATTGCACCCGCATCAAACTCGCCAAACGATTACAGGAAAGCCCGACCACGTCCAAAACCTGGGCAAAATCTGCCGGATAATCTCCCCCACTCTGCACGATTTTTGCTTCTTCAGTGAAGGCTTTGATGGTCTTGCGCAGGAGAGCTATCTCTTCTTCCAAACTTAAGCGCGCCACCTCCGAAAGCTGTAAGCGCTCGGTTTGACTAAAATTTCGTTCCAACTGTAAACTCAAGCCTTCGACCCCATTGCCCACCCTTTGGGAAGGATGGGCTGGGTCGAGGACAGGCGTCTGAGCTGATGAAGTGGGTTTTGTTTGTCGCATTGTACGCTTTCTCCTCTTTATAGAACATTCGTTCTATGTTGGCATTAGTTTAGCAAATTTGGAGACAAAAAGGAAGGGTCAATTTGTGGATTTTCCCAGCCAAAACATCCCAAAGCGGACATGCCCCTCATCATCACGAAAAAGGTCGGTCAATATCGGGGATTGTTCACATCATCTTTTAGCCCATTTTCTAAATTCCCCCTGTTTTTTGCCTCTGACGCGAAATTTTGAGATAGTTAACATTTCTGGTATAATTATCAGGTTAGAAAAAATCGAAAATAAGCCCAATTTTTGGCTGAAAGAAACTATGACTGAAGATAACATTACTCCTGAAATCCCTGAAGAACCCGATCTTCAAGCGGCTGAAAACCACGAATCAGACCTTGCAAAAGCCGTCGGCATTGACCATCAAATGCGCACAGCTTACCTCGACTATGCCATGAGCGTCATTGTCGCCCGCGCCTTGCCGGACGTTCGCGACGGGCTTAAACCGGTGCATCGCCGTATTCTCTACGCAATGGAAGATATGGGCATGCGTTCCAACACGCCCTACAAAAAATCCGCCCGTATTGTCGGTGAAGTTTTGGGTAAATATCATCCCCATGGCGACAGCGCGGTCTATGACTCGATGGCACGCATGGCGCAAGATTTCTCAATGCGTTATATGCTGGTTCAGGGTCAGGGTAACTTCGGTTCCGTCGATGGCGACCAGCCGGCTGCCATGCGTTACACCGAAGCTCGCCTTGCCAAGATTTCGGATGAAATCCTGGCTGATCTCGATAAAGATACCGTCGATTTTGTAGACAACTTTGACGGCTCGCTCAAAGAACCTGAGGTTTTACCTGCCAGAGTGCCAACCCTGTTAATGAACGGCTCGAACGGTATCGCTGTCGGTATGGCAACCAATATCCCGCCCCACAACCTGCGCGAATTGGTCAGTGCACTCCATATGCTCATTGACCGCTTCGATGAAATCGACGAAGTCAGCGTTGAAGACCTGATGGAACTGATCCCCGGTCCGGATTTTGCCACCGGCGGTATTATCGTTGGGCGTGAGGGCATTCGTCAGGCCTACAGCACCGGCCGTGGTCACTTGATGTTGCGCGGTAAAGCCACCATCGAAGAATTCCGCGAAGGACGTTATGCCATTGTCATCAACGAAATCCCCTACCAGCTCAACAAAACAAGCCTGATTGAACGCATCGCCGAATTGCACCGCGAAGGAAAACTGGATCAAATCTCCGACCTGCGCGACGAATCCGATCGCACCGGTATGCGCATTGTTGTCGAGCTGAAACGAGGTGCTCAACCCAAAAAAGTGCTCAATCAGCTCTACAAATACACGCCTTTGCAAGGGACTTTCGCTGTTCAACTTTTGGCTTTGGTCAATCAAGAACCGCGCATGCTCACGCTAAAACGTGCTTTGCAGCTGTATTTGGAACATCGCCAGGTGGTTATCACCCGTCGAACGCTTTTTGAACTCGATAAAGCCAAAAAACGCGCCCATATTTTAGACGGCTTGCTGATTGCGATTGCCAATTTGGACGCAGTCATTAAAACCATTCGCGAATCTGCCGATGCAGATGTTGCCAAACGCAATTTGATTGAACGCTTTAACCTCGATGAACTTCAGGCACAGGCAATTTTGGATATGCAATTACGCCGTCTGGCTGCCCTCGAACGTCAAAAAATTGAGGACGAGTATAAACAATTAATGGAATTAATTGCCGAATTGGAAGATTTGTTATCAAACCCCCACAAAATCCTCGAGATTATCCGCACTGACCTGAGCGAAGTCGCTGAAAAATATGGCGATGCTCGCCGAACGCGCCTTGCTCCCGACACCGAAGCCGATTTGAGCGACGAATCGCTGATTCAGGACGAGCCGGTTTTCATCTCAATCACCGACCGCGGTTACATCAAGCGCGTTTCCGATTCCGCCTATCGCCGCCAGGCTCGTGGTGGACGCGGGGTGATTGGCCAAAGCATGCGCGGAGAAGATACGGTCAATTTCTTTGTTCGCGCCGGAACGCTCGACACGCTTCTCTTCTTCACCGATAAGGGCAAGGTTTATTCTGAACGGGTTTTTGAACTGCCCGAAGAGAGCCGTCAGGGTCGCGGAATTCCGGTTGTCAACATCATCAATCTGGAAGCGGAAGAAACCGTTACTGCCGTACTTCCCGTGAAAAACTTTAACGACGCCAGCTATTGTGCCATGGCAACCCGTTTGGGACGCATTAAACGCGTTCCGCTCTCTGATTTTGCCAGTGTCCGTCCTTCCGGCTTGATAGCCATCCGCCTCAACGATGGCGACGAACTCGGTTGGGTTCGCCTGACCAGCGGAAAGAACGATTTGATTATGGTTAGCCGTCAGGGTAAAGCCTTGCGTTTTGACGAAAAAGAAGTTCGTCCAACCGGTCGCACAACCATGGGCGTCAGCGGTCTTCATCTGCGCGGTGATGACAAAGTTGTTTCGATGGATGTGGTTGAAGAAAATGGCTATCTGCTTGTCATTACCGATAAGGGGCAGGGCAAACGGACGAATCTGGATGAATATTTGGCAAAGTCTCGCGGAACGCTTGGCGTAACCACCATCAGCCAGGAAGCCCGGCCCGAAATTGGCGATATTGCTCAGGCAATGGTCGTTTTAGAAGGCGAAGACATCACGACAATTACCAAAAACGGCATTGTTCTACGTACCAAAGTTTCGGATATCTCCATTCAGGGTCGCTCAACCCAGGGCGTTCGCGTTATGGATATTGGCGAAGGCGACGGCTTGGCTGCGATGGTTCGTGTTTCTGCTGAAGAAGTTGAATCGGCCATCAAAGCCCGCGAACAAGCTTTAGCCGAAGAGACGGCTGAAAATGCAGTCACAATGCCCGAAAACGAGGCTGAAGTCGAAGAAGCTATCGAAATTGAAGAAATCGACGAGTCTGAAGAATTCTTTGATGAAGAAACAGACGACGAAGATTAGTGTGTAGGGCTAGATTGAAAATGTTACAA
>JAGOIM010000034.1:0-8679 GCA_017995665.1 Anaerolineaceae bacterium
GTCACTCCCACCAAGGTTACTTTCAACGTATTGCCCTATAAATTTGAAGCCGGCACGCCGAATGTGGCGGATGTGATTGGTTTAGGCGCAGCACTTGATTATCTCAAACAATTTGACCCGGCTGAGCTACAGGCTTATGAGGACGACTTGCTCAATTATGGTTTGGGCTTGCTCTCTGAAATCCCGGGCATGAAAATTTATGGCAATCCAAAGCATCGTTCAGCTATCATTCCCTTTAATGTGGAAGGCATCCAACACTATGATGTCGGGATTTTGCTCGATTCCAAGGGCGTTGCCGTGCGCACCGGTCAGCATTGCACCCAACCAATTATGGATGCTTTGCATATTTCCGGAACCGTTCGGGCTTCATTGGGCATTTATAATAATCGTGAAGACCTCGACGCTCTGGCGAGGGGTGTTCAAAGCGTCATCAAAATGATTGGTAGGTAAACATGGCTGAAAAATCGATAGAAGAAATTGAAAAAGAATTGATTGATAATTTTTCTCTCTTTGACAATTGGGATGAAAAGTATGAGTATTTAATTGAACTCGGCCAGGCTTTGCCGCCGATGGATCCGGCACTCAAAACCGATGATCGACTGGTGCACGGCTGCCAATCGAGTGTTTGGTTTGATATCCATTGCCTTGATGGAAAGATAAACTTTAGTGTCGACAGCGATTCGCTGATTGTGCGCGGTTTGGTTTCAATTTTGTATCAGCTGCTCAACGACCAGCCGGCAGAGCTTGTTTTAACGGCTGACATGCATATTTATGAAGATTTAGGCCTTTGGCATCACATTTCTTCTCAGAGAAGCAACGGATTGAACGCCGTAATGGCACATTTAAAACAAGCCGCCGCAGATTGTATTGGCAAATAATCGTCATCGCAGATAAGCATAAAAAAACCACCGCAAAGGTGGTTTTTGTTTTATCTTTATGGGGTTACGCCCAGAGCTTCAAGCGCATCTTTCGCAACCCACCAATCCGGGTGCCAATAGAGTGCCCGCCTGAAACTGGCGATTGCCTCGTCGCGCATGCCAAGCATCACCTCAGCCCGGCCTTTCCATACCCAGCTTTCCGGCAAGGCATCTTCCTTTGCCTCGGTCAGCGTTTGGGTCGCCAGGCTTAGAACATCCTGATATCGCCCCATGTTGTAGTAAGCGAAGAATGGCCCCGTTTGATACCAAAGCATTCGCCAGGGTCGGTCTTTTTCGGGTAAGGTTGCGTAGACCTTGAAAGCCTCATCATAAGATTGTGCCGCACCCCAGGAATCTTGCATTTCGACCAGAATTGAACCACGGCTAAACCAAGCGAAGTAAAGCTCGGCACCACTCTGATTAAAAAGATTAGCCTGAACCTGATCAAAAGCATGTTGCAGGTTATAAGCGGCATCCATTTGAACGCCCAAAATGTCATAAACTTCCTGAGCGCGCTCGTTGGGGAAAACGACCAGGTAAATTTTGTCAAACTGCGCCCAATAGCGATTCATATCCGCATAGCTAATATTAATTACACCCAAATAAGTATCGGGGATGGTAACTTCCTGAGCGTCGTCGTCATAGCCGACAATCAAGCCATAGTGGCCCATCCAACCTTCTGAATCGTTGATGTAACCGCGCTCAATCAAAACCGGAAAACCGGATGCAACCAGGCGTTTGACAGTTTCCAAATCGCCGCCATAGCGCACAATGCCGTTATATTCCGTTTGCGTTTGAACATAATCGAGCATTTCGTAGGGCATAACGTTTCGATCTTTGATGAAAGGCTTCAAAACCTGCTCTGTGACCGTTTGGTCACCCGTCCATCCCCAGAAATTAAGCAACATGGAGAGGTTTGCCGGTCCGCAATTGTTTGCTTTTTGATATTCCACCTTAACGCCTTCGAGTAAGACAGAACGGGGCAAAGGTACCAGCGTTGCCGTTGGTGTCGGCTCAATTGTTGGGGTGGGAGTAAACTCCGTGGTTGGCGTGATGGTCGGCGTTTCCGTCGGCAGAGGCGTTGCGGTCGGAGGAGCTCCGGCCGTGAGCGTTTGCATGGCGTGCAGCTCTTCAGTTTCATCTCCGACCGGCACAAAAACTTCTTGTCCGGGTGGGTTGAAAAAATAGTAGACTCTCGCCATAGCGCTGTCTACCCGCCAAGAAAGACGTTCATGTACGGCAGGGATTTGATAAATCAGCAATGCCAAAAGGACTAAGGCAAAAAGCAAAACCAAATAGAACCATGGCTTTGACCAAATACTTTGTTTAGAGAGGCGCTTGCGCAGCGCCTCCTTTTGAGATGTCGTCATAATGTTTGGATTATACCTGTTTCAAAATTAGCTATTTTTGTTTGTTTATCGCTTTCAATTCAGGATTGAGCTTCAGCCAAACCCTCGGTTGCCAAACCCCAATTAGGATAAAACTCCAAAGCCTTATTAAAGTACTTAACGGCGTTTTCCTTATCACCCAGAGCTAAAGCGGCTTTTCCACCCCAAAGCCAGGTTTCGGGTAATGAGGGGAAGGTGGTGTTGTTGATGGTTTGCTCAGCCAGATCAAAAGTGTCTTGATAGCGACCGGTGTAATAATAGGCATCATAAGGACCAACCTGATACCAGGTGATGCGCCAGGGACGCAAGCCAAAATCGAGTTGATTGTAGATCGCAAAAGCCTGGTCATATGCTTCGGCAGCAGCCAGGTAATCACGCATATCTACCAAAACCGATCCCTTGCTGTAAAGCGCAAAGAATAAATCTTGTCCGCTGACCTGGGGAATCCGCCGCTCAATCTTTTCAAGCGTCCGGTGCAGGTTTTCAACCGGGTCTGCGTCTTTTTCCATTAAGCTCAAAACTTCTCTTTCGCGATCGGCCGGGTAGATAACCAGATAAATCCCGTCAAAATGCCACCAGTCACGCTCCAGATCGGCATAAGACATGTTCATCATGCCCAAAAGCGTATCGGGAATGGTAACCGTTTGCGTGGCATCGTCATAAGCGGTAACAATACTGTAATGCCCCATCCAGCCGTCGTTCTCGTCGCTATGCCCGCGCTCAATCAAAACCGGAAAACCGGCTGAAAGCATGCGTTTAACGAGTTCGATATCGCCGCCATAGCGCAATTGAGCCTTGAGGTCGGTGTTTGCCTCGGTATAATCGAGCATTTCCTGCAACATAACGTTCCGGTCGTCCTTGTGGGTTTTGATGGCGTTTTCGGTAATGCTTTGATTTGTCGGCCATCCCCAATAGGTGAGATTCATTGCAAGATTCGCCGGGCCGCAGTTGTTCATGGTTTGATATTCCAAGCCCATGCCATCCAAGGCAAAGCTGGCAGGCACGGGGAAAGGCGTGCTGGTCGGCACTGGTGTATCGGCAAGCACAAGCACTTCGGTTGCCGTCGGCTGAGTGGTTGCGGTCGGTGCCATTGCCGTCAGCGTGGCATAAACTTCGGCGCTAACCGTGCTTTGCTGGGAAGGACCAAAATCTTTTTCGTCCGGTCTGTTAATCCGGTTGTAAATATTGGCATAAGCTGTGCGCACCCGGCTTTGAATTGCCGGAATTTGCATTGCTACTACCGCAAGAACAATTAACGCAGCAAGAATCCCGAGATAGATCCAGGGCTTCCGCCAGATTGAATTTTTGCGGATTTGATTTTTCATTTCATTTGTCGATTTTGACATAAGTATTTTTCTTCTTCTATATTAAGGTTTTACGCCCAAAGCTTCCAATTCATCCAGGGCGGGTTTCCAACCGGGATGCCATTCGAGGGCACGTTTAAAATCGCCAATCGCTGTATCAATGTTTCCGAGCGCAACGTTTGCCTTTCCGCTCCACAAGAAACTTTCGGGCAAGGCTGCCGGTTGGACGCGATCGGTCAAGGTCTTGAAGGTCAGACTAATCACGGATTGATAGCGGCCGGTGTAATAATAAGCTTCGTAGGGTCCCACCTGATACCAAAGCATCCGCCAGGGGCGGGCATCGACCGGCAACCAGTTGTAAACCTCAAAAGCATTGTCAAAGGCTTCCGCTGCGGCGACATACTCTTTCTTCATCACCAGGAGTTCGCCCAGGCTGTAGTATGCAAAATACTGTTCAGAGCGGTCAACCGTTGCGGCACGGTTTTTGAATTTTTCCAAAGCGGTGTCAAGGTTATAAGCCGGATCAGCATCAGGACCTAAAATTTGTAGCACGGTTTCACGGTCTTCAGGCGGGAATACAACCAGGTAAGTGCCATGAAACTGGTCCCAAACGGGCTGAAGGTTATCATAACCCAGGGTGATATAGCCATTAAATGTATCGGGGATATGGACTTCTTGCGTGGCGTCATCATAGCCATCCACTACGCCATAATGCCCCATCCAACCGTCATCACGATTGACATAACCACGTTCGACCAAAACCGGAAAACCGCCTGCGATTAGCTTTTTAAGCAAATCGACCGTTCCGCCAACCCGCAGGACAGCTTCAAAATTGGTATTCGTTTCGATGTAATCAATCATTTCCTGAGGGGTTACGTTCAGGTCTTCCAAACGCGGTTTGACAACTTGTTCGATATCCAGCTGTTCGCCAATCCAGCCCCAATAGCGCAGATTGAGCGCCAAAGTGGCGGGACCGCAACTGTTCCAACGTTGATATTCCTGCACAATGCCTTCCAGCTGCACTGCGGCGGGAATTGGCGTCGGCTCGGGTGTTGGCGTTGGAATCGAAGTGGCAACTTGTTCAGTTGTTTCTTCAATTGTTGGTTGAAGGGTCGAGGTGGGTGCCAAAGCGGTTAGCGTTGCAATCACATCAGCGCTCATGGTTGCTTCAGCTTTTACATCCACCTCAGATTCGCCGGGTGGATTAGCAGCATAGTAAGCCGCTGCCCTTAAATTCGACAGGTAATAAGAAACCCGATACTTGATAGCAGGGATTTGATATAGGGCGAAAAGAATCACCACAAGCGCAACGATAACTGCCAGAGCGATTAACCAGCCCCGTCTTGATTTCTTTGCTTTGCCGTCTTGCTTTTTGTTTAAATCTTTTTCTTCTTGATTATCCATAGTTTTACCTTTTCGTCTTCAACCTCTCGG
The DNA here is from genome assembly GCA_017995665.1 of Anaerolineaceae bacterium. Lineage (GTDB taxonomy): Bacteria > Chloroflexota > Anaerolineae > Anaerolineales > Anaerolineaceae > Mesolinea. The sequence goes on from JAGOIM010000034.1 coordinate 5,044, forward strand.
ATTATATCGCAAAGGAGAGAGGCAATAAAGAGCGGTAGCAGGAAAAGTTGTCCTCTGTATGAATAATTTTCCGGCTTCCGGCTCAAAGAAGGCTTCCACCCAATTTTTCGAACTCCGCATACATGGCATCCAAGCCACTTTGGTCAATCGCTTTGGTTGCATTTTGTAAGATAACTGAGGCGAAGCCTAATTTGAGTGCGTCTTTTGCGGTCGCCATCACGCAAAAATCAGCGGCTAAACCGCAAATATGCACTTCATCAACCTTGCGGTCTTTCAGATAGCCTTCCAGTCCGGTGGCTTTTTTCATGCCGTTATCAAAGAACGCACTGTAACTGTCGATTTCGGGATCCATCCCTTTCCGAAAAATCGCTTCTATCGAATTTTGATCCAATGCCTCGGTTAAAGCCGCACCCGGCGTTGATTGAACACAATGATCGGGCCAAAACACCTGGGGCAGGCCGGCCAATTCGCCCATTTCAAAAGGCTGCTTGCCTTCATGCTGTGAAGCAAAGCTGCCATGATCCGCCGGATGCCAATCCTGGCTGGCGACAACAAGATCATAGTTTTTTGAAAGGTAGTTGATTTCTTCGATAATTTGATCACCATTGGGCACTGCCAAGGCACCTCCCGGCAAAAAATCGTTTTGCATATCGACAATTATCAAGGCTTTGGTCATAGGTTCTCCAGTCAATTAATTTGTCTTCATTATATACAGGAAACAGAAAGCAGGAAACGGGGAAGCAGAATGTCGACTAACGTTAAACTTAATCCAGAAAGCTTTACAAAACGATGCAAAAAAATGGTGTAAAATTCATTTAATCCCAATAGTCCCGGGTGCGGTTGATCCTCAAATCCCTGGACTACTCATTCTCACCGAAAATTAGGAGTTTTTTATGAAAACCATTGTTGCTGGTGCTTTGGGGGAATGTGTCCATGTTGCAGGAATTAGTAATTTACTTAGATTAGCTGAGTCAGTTGGTTGGCGCACGGTTTTTCTTGGTCCTGCTGTGCCGATAGAAACTTTTCTCGAAGTTGCCAAGCGGGAAAAGGCGGATTTAGTGGGCGTTTCTTATCGCCTCACTCCGGAAACCGGAGAACGTTTGTTGGCAGAATTTGCCGAAGCGGCGGCTGACATCCATGCGGAGGGCGTGCGCTTTGCTTTTGGCGGAACCCCTCCGGTTAGTCGCAAGGCCGAGCTTTTGGAAGGCTTTTTTGATGCGATTTTTGACGGCTCGCAAAGCCGTGAGGAAATTTTGGCTTATCTGCGAGGCGAAAGTAACGAAGACCTTGGCGAAGCCAACTATCCTCAAACTACCGTTGAACGAATTAATTGGAAGGCTCCATTTCCGCTTTTACGCCACCACTTCGGTTTGCCGACCGTGGAAGCCAGCCTTGAAGGAATCAAAAAAATCGCTGATGCGAAAGCCCTGGATGTAATTTCTTTGGGAATCGACCAGGACGCACAGGCAAACTTCTTCCACCCCGAAAGGCAAAACCCACGCACAACCGGTGCCGGTGGTGTGCCTGTTCGCAGTGCTGAAGATTATCGCCGCCTTTATGAGGCATCCAGAAGCGGTAATTATCCGCTGATGCGCACCTATTCCGGCACGGATGACTTTATCAAACTGGCTGAAATGTACGTCGAGACGATTAACATCTGCTGGTGCGCCATTCCGCTCTTTTGGTTTAACGCTATGGATGGACGCGGTCCGCTTAGCCTGGAAGAATCGATTCGCGAGCATCAGGATGTGATGTCTTGGTATGGAGAGCGAAATATACCGGTTGAACTCAACGAACCCCATCACTGGGGGATGCGCGATGCGCCGGATGTTATCTTCGCTGTTTCTGCTTATCTCGCAGCTTATAACGCGAAAGCTTTTGGGGTGAGGGATTATATCGGCCAGTTTATGTTTAATAGTCCCCCAAACATCTCGGATGCGATGGATTTGGCAAAGATGCTGGCAATTTTGGAAATGATTGAGCCGTTAAGGGATGAGAATTTTCAGATTTTGCGCGAAACGCGCACCGGCCTGTTGAGCTATCCTTTGGAAGATAACGCTGCCCGGGCACATTTGGCAACCAGTATCTACCTGCAAATGGCGCTTAAACCACAGATTGTTCACATTGTCGGACACACCGAAGCCGACCATGCCGCCACGGCCGATGACGTCATTCAAGCCAGTCAGGCAGCCAGACGCGCAATTGAAAATGCCTTGGCAGGTCAAGCCGATATGACCGCTGACCCACTGATTCAAACCCGAAAGGACTTTTTAATCCGTGAGGTTCAGGTAACGCTCGAAGCAATTAAAACGATTGCCAATAAGTCAGTTTTAGACCCATTGACCGATGCAGCAACGCTGACCAAAGCGGTCAATCTTGGCATCATGGATGCCCCACAACTGAAAAACAATGCCTTTGCTCCCGGCAGAATTTGTACCCGAGTAATTAATGGTTGCAGTGAAGCCGTTGATGAGCAAGGTAAACCGATTTCTGAAGAAGAACGATTAAAAGATTTTTTGAATTGAGGAAGATATGGATAAAAACACTCGTTATACTGTAATTGGAGCCGGGAACGGTGGAAAAGCGATGGCGGCTTATTTGGCGCTGGAAGGTTTCCAAACCACAATGTTCAACCGGACTCTCAGTCATATAGAAATTATCCGCGAACGCGGTGGCATTGACCTTGAAAACCCATCCGAACCTCGCGGCTTTGGCAAGCTTTACAAAGTTACCGATAATATGGAGGAGGCTTTGAAGGATTCGAATGTCATTATGGTCGTGGTTCCTTCTACGGCTCATGCCGATATCGCCCGAATGGCTGCCCCATTTTTGCGAGAAGACCATATTGTCATCTTGCATCCCGGTCGAACCGGGGGAGCTCTTGAATTTCGTCAAGCCATGATTGAAGAAGGCTTTGAGCCGAAACCGATCATTGCCGAGGCGGAAACTTTTATTTTTGCGGCACGTTCTGACGGGCCAAGCCAAGCCAGGATATTCCGCGTCAAAGAGGCGGTGCCGCTGGCCGCATTGCCGGCAATTCGCACCCAGGAAGTTTTGGATGCAATCCATCCGGCTTTTCCGCAATTTATTGACGGTAAAAATGTTTTATCGACCGGTTTGAACAACATGGGCGCAATTTTCCACCCGGCACTTGCTTTGCTCAATTCTGGGTGGATTGAAGCCACTTCAGGTGATTTTCAGTTTTATGTGGATGGCGTAACACCCTCGGTCGCTAAAGTTTTGGAAGTGATTGACCGCGAACGGGTAACAGTTGCCTCAGCTCTCGGCTTGCGCGGCAGAACCGCTTTGGAATGGCTGGAGCTTGCCTATAACGCTCGCGGCGAAACATTGCATGAGGCTATGCATAACCAACCCGGTTATTATGGAATCAAAGCGCCGGGCACATTGAGCCATCGCTATATTACTGAAGAAATCCCGATGAGTTTGGTGCCGATTGCCTCCTTCGCGAAAACTTTCGGCGTTTCGGTCAACGGCATTGAAAGCATCATCAATTTGGCATGTTACATTCATAGTACCGATTACCGCCGCAAGGGTCGCACGGTTGCAAAACTCGGCATCAAAGGATTAAGTGTTGGTGAGCTAATGAAGTTTGTGGAAACCGGTGAGCGTGATTAA
>JAGOIM010000034.1:8779-11601 GCA_017995665.1 Anaerolineaceae bacterium
CAAGAGATTCTTACACAAATCTTACTGACAAAGGCTATGATAATATCCAGCCATTTTATGGTACTATAATGGTTCTGAATTTGGAGTATTAAGGAAAAGATGCCTGTTTATAGTTATTTATGCGAAGAATGTGGTCACAGTTTTGACCAATTTCAACATTTCACCGATGACGCGCTGACGGTTTGCCCGGTTTGTGGCAAAGTTGCTTTGCGCAAAGTCTATACACCGGTTGGGATTGTTTTCAAAGGCAAAGGTTTTTATGCCACCGATAACCGCTCGCCTTCCGGCCAAAAGTTTGCTCACAACGACAATAATAACGGCAACGGATCCGGCGAAAGTAAAAGCGGTTCCGAAGGAGCAAAAACCGAAACCCCGGTTAAAGAAGTTAGTACTGATAATTCAAAAACCGCCTGACGGCGGTTTTTTTATTTAAGCATTCAAATTTATAAAATTTCTAATCAAGTCTCAGGCTCTCAACAAAATCGCTAACTGCTTGTATGTTTTCAGGGTCCTCATCTAAATTTGAAGTGTAAGTCAAAACAAGTTTTTTGCTTCCCATGTCAAAAAAGAATTGAGTTTGCAACATTTCAACACCTTCTACAATATTCTTGGCACTTACAACATAAACTTGCTCGCCCGAAAGCAGGTCAATTTGATCTCTTTGCAATATCTCATAATCAGACCAAGCTTGCTGCAAGGTGTCAAGGGAAGCATTGAAATAGTTTTCCAAAGAACCACTATAATCCTCATCGGTAAAAATAAGGTTATTCAAAATCGTTCCCTTTTGTTCGGTTTCAGCAAGCGCTAGATAACTAATGCCATCAACTTCGACGAAAGACCATCCCTGAGGTGGAATATAAGAAAAGCCGCCATCAACTTCATAATAGCGCCCCTCGTCATCCATCCCCGGATTAAGAGGTTCTAAATAAATTGGGGTGTTCGTTGCTTCTGTCTCTTCCACTACTGGAGCTCCGCAAGCGGTTAGCACAAAGCTCAAAGCGATCAGGCTTAAGAGTATTTTTGTCATTCGATTCATTTTTTCCTCATTTCTATGGCATCCATATGCCATTTTTTATAATACTATCCAATAGGCAAAAATGAAAAAAAGTAGAACCTGAATTTCTTGCCTGGAAAAGCTCTACCCGGATTGGGAAATATGGAACCTTTCGAATTGGGCGTTCCCCAAAACTTATAAACCTGGATAAAGAATGAGCCGAGGTGCGAAAACACCTCAGCTCACCCATCATTTCCCCCTATAACCCCCTTACTTTTTAGCCCGTTTCAAATCCTCGTCTAAGTCAGCCTTCCATTCCTCCCCCACTTCTTCGCCGTTGCGCATAGAGCGGATGACTTGGTTAAGCGATGAAAATTGCACGCCAACCCCAATCGAATCTTTTACAAAATTGGAAGATCGCCTGCGGTCGATACCGATTGATTCTGCCACGGCTTGCGCATCAATATCGGCACCAAGGAACAAAAATTCCCAACCCTTTTCTTTGCAGTCTTCAATCATTTTATGCAGCATCTTGCCGCTGGTTTCACGCGAAGCGTTTTCGTAGCCGTCGGTCGTGATGACCATAATCACCTTATCCGCCCGTGACTCAGCCTTGGTTTGTCTCTGCACATTCAAGATTTTGTTAATCCCCAAAGCAACCGCATCATAGAGTGCCGTGCTGCCACGAACGAAGTATTCCTTATTGGTCAAAGGGAGGATATCTTGCAAATCAATTCGATCATGCAAGACTTCAAAGAAGTTGTCGAAAAGGATTGTGGTAACCCGAGTCTCGCCTTCGATTTCTTTTTGATCTTTTATTGTGGCATTGAAACCCCCGATGGTGTCACTTTCCAAACCCGCCATTGAGCCACTGCGGTCGAGGATAAAGATTAATTCTGTTTTGTTCATTTTAGACCTCCTTCTTGATCTGAGGTCTATGATAGTGCTTATGCTTGAGGAATTGGTCACCTGACAGGCGACATTTTTAATAGCCTAACAATTTTTGGTCAAAGTCGAACAAAGCGCCGTTGACTTTCATGATGTCAAATTCGCCCCGTTCGATAAAGTATTTCACAATCACGTCTCGTTTGTCGCAAGGGCTGAAAGCATAACCTGCCCTTGCCAGTAAATCCTTGCTTTCTTTCAGGTTTAATTTCAAACCGATTGCAAGCGCAAGGACAGTCGTTTTCTTCGGATTATAGTATTTATCGCTACGGATTTTGCTAAAATGCTTGCGGTCGATATTGGAGCGCTTGTAAACCTCCGGATCGGTCATGCCTTTCGCATCTACGAACGCAAGCAGGGCATCGCTGAATGTTACTTCTTCCGGAAAATCAAATTTTGCCTCTATGTCTGAAAGTTCTTTTCGAGACATTGGATAGGCATGAACCATAAAAGGATGAGGGAGATCCCGGATGTAATTCGGACGGTTCGTATCAAGATGTTCATCCACATAGTGATCGTTGATATAAGTTAGCAGGTCTTTGTTCCGGAATTTGGCGATAGCGGTTGCGGTATTATCAAAAACAACCAGGGTGACGTCCAAATCGTCTTCAAGGAGGAAACGATTAATCTCATCAAGGGCAATCGCAAAAGCCGATTCGTAAGGGAAGCCAAAATTACCGGATGAAATCAAGGGAAAAGCGATACTTTCAAATCCGTTTTGCTTCGCAAGTTCCAGACTGGAACGGTAGGCACTGCGCAAGAGCTCTTCCTCGCCCTGATTCCCGCCTCTCCAAACCGGACCCACCGTATGAATCACGGCTTTGACAGGCAAATTGAAGCCGGGGGTGATAACCGCCTTGCCAAAATCGCAAAAGCCAATGGC
>JAGOIM010000171.1 GCA_017995665.1 Anaerolineaceae bacterium
GTCTTTGTCGGGCTTTTTAGCACCAGTCTGACCGCTTTAATTGCTTATTTACAGACTTTGGTCGATTTTGTGAGACTTTGGATTTAGAGGAAACGTGACTTCAAGCTATATCAGCATCGATTTTTCGCGAAAGCAAACGCAAGCTTGGTATTTTGATAACCGCTTTGGCAGTTATCGCTTGCTGGAACATCTGACCGTTTCAAATGACGATTTTTCCGGTCAGCCACTAACTGCACCGCTTATCGCACTAATCCGTAAGCTGGAGCTGAGAAGCGAGCAGGAGTTCATCTCGTCTGACGGGCGTTTTCAATTTGAACGGGAAACGAACCAAAGCGGATTGAAAGCGGTCGGGATAAGCTATTCGATTGGAAGACCCATTCGAGTGGCTTTGGTTGGATTGTCCGAAAAATATTCGCTCGTAGCCTTGCGCAAGCTGAGCCGTTTCTATAATACCGAAATCGTTCTGGAAATCAGCTTGCAAAATGAACCAAATGTTTCTGTTCAACTAGATAAAATCACAAATACTCCCTTTGATTTACTAATTCTTGCCGGTGGTGTGGATGGCGGCCCCGAAAAAGCTCTAAGGGCGATGATTAGTAATTTACGCCTCCTGGTGCAATTGCGGGGCGAGGCGAACTGCCCTCAAATTGTCTATCTGGGCAATCAAGGATTGGCGGATTTTGCCAAAATGGAAATTGAAGCCGGGGATGATCTGCACATCGGAGGCAACATTCAACCTGACAGCGGTTTGGAAGACCTCAGCTTTGCAGCGAAGGCAATTCGCTCGGCAATCAACCGCTTGCGCTTGAAAGAATTCCCGGAACTTGAAATCTATCAGAACAATCCAAGGATCGAACTGATGCCGGCTGAATTTGGCAGAGCCAGAATTGGGCAATGGCTGGAGCAGATCCAGGGTAACGGTAAAGCTATTCTGCAAATTCAGCTTGAAGCAGATTTCGGGCAGCTGATTGCCATTCAAAATGGCAAACGCATGGGAGTTTGGCAAAACTTTGAAGTGGACGAGTCTATGGTGGAAGCTGTTTTAGCTCAGACAGATCAGCAGCTCAGTCGTGAAAGTGTGACTTCCATTCTTTATAACCACTTTTTGCATCCGGATTTTGTCCCGACAAGCATTGAAGAAATGAGCATTGAAATGACATGTTTGAGCCTTCGGATTCAAAACCTGCTGAAAGAACTTTCAACGCTTCATCCTGAATTTCGTTTCGAACCAAAACGCGGTTTGTTGGCTGATTTTGAACCAATTTTGATTAGCGGCAGCAAATTTGAACGAATGCCGACTGCCCGGCAGGCTTTAATTGTCGCTCTGAATGGATTCCTGCCGAGAGGCATCACGACAATTGTCGCCGATGACCATCGTTTGATTGCTTCGCTGGGTGTCCTGGCGAATTTTGACCCGTTGCTGGTAAGCCAAATTATCGACAGCGATCTTTTCACTGCACTGGCTACGGTGGTAACAGTCGAGAGCCCATTAGCTGAGGGTGAACGGGTTTTACAGCTCGAAATTGACGAAGGACCGGAAGAAATCCGGGAGCAATATGAAGTCGCTCAGGCAGAATTGAGGCAATTCGAAAACATTACCGGGCATGGTTTACGGGCATATCTGGCTCCTGAAGCAAATAGTGATATCGGGATGGGTTTGCGCGGTTTGGGTGGCTGGCTAAACGGAGACGAAAGCGTTTTGGGTCTGATTGTGGATGCGAGGGGAAGGCCTTTTGTCCTGCCGATTGAAAAAAGCAGCCAAGCGGCTTGTAATGACTGGGTTTGGAAGTTCGGAGCATGATGAAAAACGCAATCGTCCAAAAAGATTTTCTTCTCGAACTGAGCGTTGAATTGCCCTTTCCGGGGATTGTCAAGGTGTATCCGGGGCAAAGCCTCAGAGCGGGAGAACAAATCGCCGAAGCTGTCTTGCCGGCAAAGTTTCAGGTCTTTGATGTGCTCAATCAATTTCGGATGGATGAAAAAGAGTTTGAAAGCAGCCTGAAACGTCTGGCCGGAGAAGAAGTTCAAAAAGGTGATGTTATCGTGAAAAAACCGGGCTTGATATCCCGATTTTTTCGAGCACCCGAAGCCGGCAAGCTTGTGGCAATTCGAGATGGACGGATTACTCTGGCAATGGGAGAAAGAACCATCCAAGCAGTCAGCCCGATTGACGGAGTTGTTGGTGAGATGATCCCTGCCTTAGGTGCGACCGTTGTTTCGCATGGGCTTGGCATAAATGCAGCCTGGGGAAACGGCAAAACAGCAAGCGGAAATTTCGTCATAATTGATCAAGTTGATAAATCGGCGCAGGATCTGGAAAATAAGATTGTCTTCCTCAATAAAACAGCCACAATCAAAGAAATTAAAAAGTTGCAAAAAGCTGCTGCGCTTGGAATTCTTGTCAGTTCGTTGGATGCAAGCCGGGCTTTTGACGATGAGCAATTTGATTTGCCGCTGGCGAGTTTGCTCGGCTTTGGCAAGGTGGTTTTGGACGATTTCATCCGTTCCAAACTTGAAGAACTGAAAGACACTGAAGTTTATCTGATTGCCCGAAAAGCCGACCCAATGGCAGGAATAAGACCGATTCTTTTCTCGCCGACTGAAGACAAGCAAACCGCGGCACTTTTTTCTGAACCGGAACCTAAATTAGCCGGGCGTTCGGTGCGCCTTCTGGGCCTGCCACATTTTGGCAAAAGTGGAACTATTCTTGAAGTTTCCGATGAACCGGAGAAACTGGCAAGCTGTATGGAAGCTGCTTTGGTAACAATCGAAACAAGCGACGGGGAAATTCTTCGTTTACCCTTTGAAAATCTGGAATTCCTCAGCGATTAGGGTTCAACTTCCACCAAAAACCGCGCACCGACCCAGCCTTCTTTCCCATCAGGTGCAATAACCCGCTCCCAATCCATCCCATCGGCATTGGCTTGTTCATCGAGTAAAGTAACCCGTTGTCCATTATTAATGTAAGTGACAATCACAGCTGAAGTTGAAGGGGCTTCACGCACAACCACACCACTTTCTGAGTTGACTATGGCTTGCTTGATAATCGGTTCTACTGATTCGGTCGGCTTCGCAGGCGCCGTTGGGCTTGGTTTTGCCGGTAAGGTAGGCATTGGAGTGGCAGTTGCCGGGGCTGGTGTTGGGCTTGGAAGCGTCTCTTCAGGCATGATGAGGGCAGCCTTCTCTCCCTCCGGTTCGGGGAGCATTGCTAAAATTTGGTTGTCATAGTTTTCAACAAGACCAAAAACAG
>JAGOIM010000172.1 GCA_017995665.1 Anaerolineaceae bacterium
CCAAAAATTGTGAAAACTGAAAAGCGCCCACCGACGTTTGCCGGAGCGGAAAAAACGCGCCTGAATTTCAACTCGTCCGCTTTTTCTTCTAAGGATGTCCCCGGATCGGTGATGGCAATGAAATTATTGCCCGGATTTTCGAGGCCAATTTTTTCAAGTTCTGCCCAAAAATATTTCATCGCCGAAATGGTTTCCGTCGTACCACCGCTCTTGCTTGACACGATAAAAAGTGTCTTGCGAAGGTCCACACCATAACAGCGTACAGAAATTTCCTCAGGATTAGTTGTATCAATAATTTTTAGCTTCAGTCCTTGCCCTTCGGCAACTGTGCTAACTATCGAATGACTGATAACTTCCGGCGCAAGTGATGAACCGCCCATGCCCAGGACAAAAGCATCGGTAAATCCTTCTTTCAGCAACTCATCTCTAAAAGCTTCCAATTCCGGAATGATTGCAACTTGTTGATGAGGTAAATCCAACCAGCCCAGCCTGTTTCGAATCTCCTCCCAGCCGCTTTGATCTGCGGTCCAAAATGCCGGGTCATGTGCATAAAGTCTGTTGACGCTTTTTTCAGTTTCGGCATGCTGGAATTGCATTTTCACATTTTCAGTCAAATCAGCGACATCCTGCAAATATTTCAAACGTTTAGTTTCGATGATTTCCAAAAGTGTGGCATAGGCTTTTTCGAATTTTTCAACCCCTTCATCTTCTAATGTTTGACTAACTTCAGCAAAATCGATGTCAAAATTGGACAAAGCATCCATATCGCTATTGGCTTCTTCTAAATCTTTTTCAATGGATAATTCAGCCACACCATGATTCAGGAAGGCATCTAAAGTCTTGGGAGGAATCGTATTGACACTATTTCGGGCAATCAGATTGTCAACATAGATTGTGTCCGGATAGTTTGGGCTTTTGGTTGAGGTCGAAGCCCAAAGTGGTTTTTGATGGTTGGCACCCTTTCTTTCCAGGATGCTAAATCGCTCACTCGAGAATTCACCTAAATATAGTTGATAGGCTAACTTGGCGTTGGCAATCGCGATTTTGCCTTTGCTCTGCTCAGCTTTCCCATCCAAAAACGGATCAACCATTGCATCGATTCGGGAAACGAAGAAAGAAGCAACGCTGGCGATGCGGTTAATTGGCAAGCCCTTGGCAAGCCGGTCTTCCAAACCGCTTAGATAAGCGTCAATCACCTGGCGATAGCGTTCATTGGAGAAAATCAGCGTAGCGTTGACATTGATGCCCTCACTAATCAAAGCTCTGATCACTTCAAGCCCCTCAAGCGTAGCCGGGACCTTAATCATCAGGTTTCTGCGGTCAATCGAAGCCCATAAGTGGCGACCTTCTTCAATTGATTTTTCAACATCATGTGCTAAAAATGGATTGATTTCAACACTGACCAAGCCATCCATCCCATTATTTTCTTCATAAACATTAATAAATAAATCAGCAGCCGCCCGAATATCTTCGGTTACCAATTCAGCATAAATTTCTTCTTTGGTTTTGCCGGCCCATGACATTGATTGAAGGACTTCATCATAAGCAAGGCTGTTTTTCAAAGCAGCTTCAAAAATGCTGGGATTTGAGGTTACACCATAGATTTCACCATTTTCAATCATGCCTTTCATGCGTCCGTCAAAGAGCATAGCGCGTTCAATGTTGTCATACCATACTGATTGTCCGAGCAATTTTATCGTTTTTGAATTATTCATTATGAGTCACCTATTCTATAATTTCAAACCATTTCATGATCAATGATTGGCTAATTAATTTGATAAAATTGTATCATCAACTACATTCAAACGGAACAACGTAGATAAAAGAGAAGTCATGGATATTAGAGGAAAAACAGCTTTTGTCACCGGTGGTGGCATCAGACTTGGAAGAGCGATTGTCAAAATGCTCGCCCAGGAAGGTTGCAATGTAGCAATCCACTACAATCGCTCTCAAAAAGAAGCGGAAGAAGTCCGCCAGGAGGCGCTAAGTTTTGGCGTGAATGCTGAAATTTTCGCTTTTGACCTCTATGATTTCGAAAACCTTGGCCTTTTGGTTGATTCCGTCAATGAAAAAATGGGCACTATTGATATTTTGGTTAATAACGCTGGAAACTATAAAAAAGCTTCCGGTTTAGAAACCAATCTCGGGGTTTTGAACAACACTTTCAATGTCAATCTTTTTGCTCCCTGGTGGTTAATTAAATCTTTTGCCAAACAATTGCCGGAAGGGCGACAGGGAAAGATTATCAATATCTGCGATGCGGGAATTTTTGCCACCAAAGAAGACCACTTCGCCTATCGCCTGACCAAAAAAGCGCTTGCTGAGATGACCCGCATGTTTGCGCTTGAACTTGCCCCAAACATCACCGTCAACGCTATCGCGCCCGGAATTATGCTGCCCTTGGCAGGCTATGAACATCTGGATATGGAGCAAGTCGCGGGCAGAAAAATACCTCTCAAACGAATTGGCTCACCTGAAATCATAGCTGAGAACGCCCTGCACATCCTCCGGCAAGATTTTATGACCGGTTCTATAATCAAAATCGATGGCGGAGAATATATCATATGAGCACAGAGAACAACGACAAAATTTTAATTAGCGGATTAATTGCCAACGGCACAATTGGCGTTGGTGATGCGGAACGAGAATTTCCTCAGGAATTATTAATTGATGCCGAAATTGAATACGCCCTCGAAAAAGCCGGGAAAAGCGATGATATCAATGATTCGATTAATTATTCCTCGATGGCAAAATTAATCCGCAAAATTGTCCGTGAAACTCAACATTTTTTGCTTGAAGCTTTGGCCGCATCAATCGTTGAGGCTATCTTTGCTGCTACCCCTGCCCAGGCGGTAACTCTCAGAATTGAAAAAGCCAACTTCGTCAGCAAAACCGCAAAAGTTGGCATTCAAATCAGACGGCAACGTGGCAATTAGCTCTTAATCATATTTAGAAATTCAAGCCGGGTCGAAAGGTTCGAACGAAAACCACCTAACATGGTTGAGGTTGTCATTGAGGCTTGTTCCTTTTTTACACCCCGCATCATTGTGCAGAGGTGTTGCCCTTCCACAACCACCCCCACGCCTAAAGGGTTGATTGTATCCTGAATAAAGTGCGCAATTTGTTGAGTCATTCGTTCTTGTACCTGTAATCTACGCGCAAACATGTCAACAATTCGGGGTATTTTCGATAATCCAATCACTTGCTTGCGTGGC
>JAGOIM010000173.1 GCA_017995665.1 Anaerolineaceae bacterium
CGTTATAACATTCGCCTGGCAGCCAAAAAGGGTGTCATTGTTCGTGAAGGCAAAGTCGATGAATTACCTATGCTCTACAAAATGTACGCCGAGACCGCCGTCCGGGATGATTTTGTCATCCGCGGTGAGGATTATTACCTCAAGACCTGGCGTATTTTTTTGGAAGCGGGAATGGCGAAAATATTAATTGCCGAGGCAGAAGATCAGCCGATTGCTGCCTTGATTCTCTTCCATTTCAATGGAATAAGCCGCTATATGTACGGCATGTCCACCGCCCAAGCGCGCGAGCTGATGCCAAACTATCTTTTGCAGTGGGAAGCAATCCGCCTTTCGAAATCACTTGGTTGCCAAAGTTACGACCTTTGGGGTGCGCCGGACGTTTTTGACGAATCAGATTCAATGTGGGGTGTTTATCGTTTTAAACAAGGTTTCAACGGTACGACTGCCCGACATATTGGTGCCTGGGATTACACTCCCCAGCCCCTGCTTTACAAAATTTATACTCAATACTTGCCCAAACTGCTTGATCTCATGCGCCGCCAAGGGAAAGCTGAGAATAAAAAACAAATTCAGGGTTAAAACGAAGCTAATTTCCCAACCTTCAACAACCTAACCTCAGTTTTCGCCCATATTTGTAGACATTTCCACTACAAAATTCTGTATAAGTACTGTATAATTCTAATCAAGAATATACACCAGACATGGGTCTGAAGCAAAACCATGGTTTTGAATCGCTTGGCAATTGATAGATAGTGGAACGGATGGGTTGCTCCCTCCGACTTAATGGAATTATTCGCTCCTCTCGCAAAGGAGCAAAAAAGGTAAGACGACAGTTGATGTTTTTGAATTTAAGATTAATACTCTATTCTTAATTGTAGTCGAAGCATAAATCGATTCCGGATTTTCTATCTATTTCCTCCCAAGCACGGATTTTGAAGCCATAGCCCAGAACCCTGACTTTTTGATGACAATGGGAAATCTGATAACCAATATCCAGGCGCAAAAGCGCAATCGCAATCGGGTTAATATCTACCTTGATGACGAATATGCTTTCTCGCTGGACCGCATGGCAGCCGCTTGGCTAACCGTTGGCAAGCAAATTTGCAAAGAAGACATTTTTCGTCTTCAAGAGAAAGATGAATTTGAAACTGCTCTTAACCGCGCTTTACACTTTTTGAGTTATCGCGCCCGTTCTGAGAAAGAGATGCAAACCTACCTTGGCAATAAAGGATATGAAGAGCCTCAGATTGAGCGAGTTGTTGCTCGCTTGAAAGAAGAAAACCTGATTAACGATCTCGATTTCGCCCAAAACTGGCTGGATAGTCGCCAAAGGCACCATCCTCGCAGTCAAAGCGTAATGAAATACGAATTGCGCCAAAAGGGCGTCGCCGAATCTGAGATTGAAGAAGCACTTCGGGCATCCGGTTTGGATGACTTAGAGCTCGCTTTGAAGGTTGGTCGAAAGCTTTCCCCTCGTTATCAAAATCTTGACAAAATGGAATTTGACCGAAAACTGGCCGGTGCATTGCAACGGCGCGGTTTCACTTATGCCATCGTCAAAGATTGCCTTTCAATCCTTTGGAAGGAAAAGTCTGAAAGCTTAGGTGTGGACTAAAAGAAACTGGAGCTATTGACACAATGAAAATTTATTTACGACCTGGAGCGGCACTAATACTACCGCCGACTGCCTATTTTCTGATTGGCCTTGCCTTGATTCTCGGCGCGCTGATTGGTTACCAGCTTTTTTCGAACCTTCGTAAAAAGCGTGATGAGAAACTGAAACAAACTTCCAACGACATCATCGCCGAAGCTCGCGAAAAAGCCAGTCAGGAAATTTTGACCGCAAAAGACGAAGCCCTGAATATCATCCTCGAAGCAGAAGGCGAACTTAAAAGCCGCCGCAACGAACTGACCAAAGAAGAAGAACGCCTCGGGCGTCGCCGCGAAGAGCTGGACCTTCGTTGGGACCAAATGCAAAAACGCGATGAAAACCTGAACAAGCGCCAGAGCCGAGTTGACAAACGCGCAAATGAAATCGACGCGCTTTATGCAGAACGGGAAGCCGAATTGCAGCGTGTTGCTGAATTGACTGTTGACGAGGCTCGTGAAATCCTGCTTCAAGAAGTTGAGAAAGAAGCTCATGCCGATATGGCGCGCATCGTTCGCCAGATAGAAAACGAAGCCCGTGAAACCGGAAAAGAAAAAGCCCGTGAGATGATTGCCGATGCGATTCAGCGCGTCGCCTCTGACAAAGTTGCCGAAGTTACCACCTCGGTTGTTCCCCTCCCGAACGAAGAAATGAAGGGTCGCATCGTAGGTCGTAATGGCCGCAACATTCGCGCTTTTGAACAGGTTACCGGTGTGGATGTGATTGTGGACGACACCCCCGAAGCGGTTACTGTTTCTTGCTTCGATTCCGTTCGCCGTGAAATCGCCCGTCGCACCCTGATTCGTTTGGTTAATGACGGCAGGATTCATCCCGCTTATATCGAGAAAATCCTTGAAGAAGAACGCAAGGAAATGGATGAAGACATCATCCAAGCCGGTAAAGATGCCGTTTACGAAGCCGGTGTGCACGGTTTGCATCCCGAAATCGTCAAAAAGCTTGGGCGTTTGAAATATCGCACCTCTTATGGGCAGAACCAACTTGCTCATGCCGTGGAAACATCCAAGATTGCCACAATTTTGGCTGCCGAACTGGGCGCCGATGTCGAAACAGCACGTACAGCCGCTCTTTTGCACGATCTTGGCAAAGCAATGGACCACAACGCCGAAGGCACCCATGCCTTGCTTGGTGCTGAATTTGCCCGCCGACATGGTGTGAATGCGAAAATCGTCAATGCCATTGCCTCCCATCATCACGAAACCGACCAGGAAAGCATCGAAGCGATTTTGGTTGAGGCTTCCGACGCCATCTCCGGTGCGCGTCCCGGTGCCCGCCGTGAAGATTTGGAACAATACATCAAGCGTTTGAAAGCTTTGGAAACCATTGCCAATAACCACCCGGGCGTTGAACAAAGCTATGCTATCCAGGCCGGCCGCGAAGTTCGCATTATCGTCAAGCCGGAAGACGTTGACGATTACGAAGCCCACAATCTGGCGAAAAACATCGCCGACGAAATCGAACAAACCATGCAATACCCGGGTCAAATCCAGGTAACCGTCATTCGCGAAACCCGATCTGTAAGTTACGCGAAGTAAAATTTAAT
>JAGOIM010000174.1 GCA_017995665.1 Anaerolineaceae bacterium
GACCAGCAGAATGTTTTGATGGAGGCCTATTTCGCCAATGATGCCGAAACGACTGAAAACCTGCAAGGTTTTGTCTGTCGTTATCAAGACAGTGAAAACTTCTACTTTATCACCTTCGGTAGCGATGGCTATATTCTGATTGGAAAATATCTCAACGGAGAACGCATTGTTTTGACCGAAGAATATGATGAGAGCGGAATAATTGACCCCGATTTCAATTTAGCACAGGTTACATGCCAAAATGAGCTCTTTAGTCTTTTCATTAACAATGAACTGGTTGCGGAAGTCGAAGACCCTAATCCTATGCTCGTAAGCGGGGATGTCGGTTTCTTTGTCGGGAGTTATGACGATCCGAGCGTTGTACTCAGCATGGATGATTTTGTGGTTTTGTGGATTGACTGAAACCTTGATTAAGCCAAAAAGCCGGAGATGATAAACCTCCGGCTTTTTTGTCTGTGGTAAAAACTTATGCTTTTTGATTTTCCTTGGCTTTGAGAGCTTCTTTTGCCTTACGTTTTGCCAAACGATCTTCATCTTCTGCCGCCAGTATGATGCCGGTTCGGATAACTTGATAGATGTAGTACAGAAGGAAGATGATTCCGACGATAAAGACGATGATGCTGCCGATGGTCAAGCCATAAGCTACACCCTGGATATTAAGCGTCCAGAGGTTTTCGCCGATGCCGGTGAAAAAGAGGGCTGTGTTCATAATGATTGCTAACACACGCACTTCTGTAGGCCCTAATTTGATACTTGTCATTTCAAAAACACCGGTAACGTGGGTTTTGAGAGAAACTTGAACTATCAGTAAAAGGTAGCCAACAAGGGCAAACAACGTGACCTCAAGGCGAGCGACGCCCGAAAGACCCATGCCGACGAAAATAACCAGCGCAGTAATGCCATCGATTGCATGATCGATATAATAGCCGTAATTAGGCCTTTCCTGGTGGCGATAGCGTGCCAACGAGCCATCCAGGCTGTCACCAAACCAGTTGAAAATGAAACCCAAGCTGGCAACAAAGAGCCAAACGTTCCCCTTAATCTCTCCGGTTCCGACCATTGCATAAGCAAATCCGGTCAGCACTGAGCCAAAAAGTCCGAAGCCGGTGAGCATGTCCGAGCTAACCCAAGCGGGCATATGGCGGGCTAAGAATTGTAAGGCTGGGCGCTCCAGGGGCCCAAGCAAAATATCATTCGTGCGCTTGTCTGTTACTGTACTGTGTTTATTTTCCATTATTCCTCTTTATCAAACTCATAGTAAATCTTCGATGATTGGAAAAACATCGCGCCAAACCGGATAAAACATTGACCAGTCGGATGCGTATTTTCTAATGAAATCTTCAGCCGGCTTTAAAACCTTTTCGACATTCCGAACGATTTCATCAACCGAATCCGGGTAAGACTCCATTTCGATGGCTTCGGAAGTGTCAATTTCAAAACTGCCATCTTCTTGTCTTGAGCCAACCAAAACGCGGACAAATGCGTTATTGTCCAGACAAAGCCGCGAATAAAATGTCGGCAAAAGTGCAGGACGGCCAAAGAAATCGACCGCATACTTGGTATCTTCCTGGTCATCCAAAGGACGGTCCAAGCCGGTAACCGGCGCAATGCCGTTTTTCAGAGCTTGTCTGGCACCGCGAAAAGTAGAGAAAGAGAGCGGATGAACTTCCGCTCCAAGAGAAGCACGCAATTCGTTTTGCGCCTTGTAACCATCGGTAGGGTTCGGATAGGTCAGGACGTAAAGCGGAACTTCAAACCAACGAAGTGCCATCATAAAGAAATCAAAATTACCAATATGAGGACCTAAAAGAAAAGTTGGGACTTTTTTATCGCGTATTTCGATAATGGCTTTCTCAGCTTCAGCTGTAAAACGGACTTTTGCTTTCCCCTCTTCGGGGTGTTGATAATAATAAAAATATTCAAAAAGCGAGGTTACCTGAGAAGTGGTTACCCGGAGGACTTGCTCCTTTAGCTCTTCTTTATTCATGGTCCCGCCACTGACAACCCATTGGTTCGCTTTTATGCTGCGAATCATTTCACTCTTTCGCCGTAAAGAAATCAGTTTGCCGCCTAATTTTGCCAGCTTTCGTAATGTGGAAAGCGAAAAGGTCTTTCCAGCCCATAAGCCAAGTTTTATGGCTACTGAATCTTGAAAAAAATCTTTTAAACTCATATATTAAGATTGTACCTTAGATAAATAATAACACTTCCAGATTTACTTAGTTGTATTTAAAAAAGAGCCATATGACATTTGTCATATGGCCTTAGGGTGACGGAAGTGTTTCACTAAGCTTGAAAGTAGATAGGCAAAAGCAGCCAGCAAAATAATCACCGGTCCAGCCTGGATATTCGTTTGGAATGAAATTACCAAGCCCAAAAAACAAAAGAGGACGCTAAAAAGGAAGGATGAGAGCATAATCAGACGGACATCCTTGAATAAATTGAGCGAAATTGCCGGTGGAATGGAGATTAACGCAATCACCAAAATCAAACCGACCATGCGCATCGCTACGACAACCGTCAGACCCACCAAAACCAGCATCGTCAGGTAGAGGGCGCTTACCGGCAAATTGCGGACCGTGCTAAAAGTTTCATCGTAAGAAATTGCCAGTAAACTGCGGTAATTGAAGAAAACGAAAGCCACAATCAGAACTGCAATAATTGCCATCAGGATTAAATCACTGCTTGAAACGGCAAGAATGCTTCCGAAAAGGTAGCTCATCAAATTCGCCTTATAGCCGGGGGTCAGAGAAATAAAGATGATTCCGATTGCCATGCCGATTGACCACATGACGCTAATCAGCGTGTCTGCTCCGGATTTTGATTTGCGATGTGCGATTCCCATCACAATTGCCGAAATAGTGCTAAAAGCCAATGCTCCAATCATCGGATCCTGTCCAAGGAAGTAGGAAATGCCAACTCCGCCATAAGCCGCATGAGCAATCCCACCACTAAGCGATACGATGCGGTTCAGGACGACCAAAGTGCCGATAATGCCGGTTGCGAGGCTAATCCAGAAGCTGGCAATCAGCGCATTGCGCATAAATTCGTAAGAAAAAATTGTGCTTAGTTGTTCAATCATGCTAATCCTCGTGAATATGGCTGGGCAAAACTCGATGGGGGTGTCCATGGGCGATTAAATCGACCGGGCATTCATAGGCTGTTTCCATCATCTCGTCCGTAATTTCCTTCGTACCATGATAGACCA
>JAGOIM010000175.1 GCA_017995665.1 Anaerolineaceae bacterium
GTTCCGATTATGCTTTTTGATCCAAAGCGAAGAATTGTGGGTTTGGTCCATGCCGGTTGGCAAGGGACTTTAATCGAAGCAGGAAAGACGGCAATTGAAGCGGCGGTGAAAGAATATGGCTGCGACCCGGCAGATATCAGAGCCGGAATCGGACCATCGATTTGCGGGCATTGTTATCAAATTGGCAGCGAAGTCCGCGAAAAGTTTTATAAAAAATGGGGCGAAAAAGCAGCTGATTTCATTGCTGATACAGAACATGGTTCTTTTTTGGATTTGTGGGGAGCGAATGAATGGAGCTTGCGCAAAGCCGGGCTGCAATTTATTGAACAATCTCATATTTGTACTGCAGAAAATTTGAACGAATGGTATTCTTATCGGAAGGAAAAAGGGCTGACCGGACGTTTTTCGGTTGCCATTAGTCTGACAGCGAAAGGATTAAATGGAAGAGCACGAATTTGACGATATTGAACATGACCATCAGCAGGAAGTTCTTGATGCTGAAGAACATATCCAGGCAAATTTAGCCGAAATCAGGCAAATTATTGCGCAGGCAGCACTCAAAAGCGGTCGAACAGTGGAAGATATCACAATTTTGGCAATTACAAAACATCAGGAACTTGAAGTTATGGTGGCGGCTTACAATTGCGGTCTGAAGAATTTTGGCGAAAGTTACCTCCAGGAAGCTTTGGAAAAAATGGAAGATTTTTCCGAAGTGGACGATATTCGCTGGGATATGGTTGGCCACGTGCAAAGTCGCAAAGCTAAAGATGTCGCAGGTCATTTCCATGCTGTTCATTCGCTTGATTCCTTAAAACTGGCGCGCTTGCTCAGCGCGAACCGACCGGCTGAAATGCCCGCTTTGGAAGTATTTTTGGAGGTCAACCTTGGAAACGAAGAAAGCAAAAGCGGTTTGCCGATTGAAAGCGAGCAGGATTTAGCCGAATTAACAAAGCTTGCCGAGGAAGTCCAGCAGATGGACGGTTTGAAATTGGTAGGATTGATGGGGATGCCTCCGCTTTTTGATGATCCAGAAAAAAGCAGGCCATATTTTCAAAAATTGAAGCAAACGCAAGATTATTTGAACAAGCAAAATGAAACGCTGGACTTGACACAGATTTCAGCCGGGACATCCCATGATTTTACGGTTGCGATTGAAGAAGGAGCGACAATTCTACGCTTGGGCGAAGTTTTGTTGGGTCCTCGAAATTATTAGAAATGAGATAAGATGAAATACGTAAGTTTATTTATTCAACTTTTTGCCCGCGCTGCTATATTTGTAATTTTTCTGCATGTGATTTTGTCGATGTTTATGGCTCCCGACAAACCGTTGCGCATTGGGATTGCAAGAATAGCTGAACCGATTTTGCAACCTTTCCGCCGATTCATAAAGCCGATTAATGGGATTGATTTCTCGCCGGTGGTTGCCATGATTGCTATTAATTTGGTTGAGTATTTAATAAATCTATTACTGGCAACCTTGTTTAAGTAGAGCAAATTTTATTAATCTACACCGCCTCCTTTGAGTGCATGCAGGAGGGGGTCGGATTAGTTTCGTCTATAATTTGTACAAAATTCTGCCGCAGCTTTTGCACCTCAAAATAACATTCGGGTTGCCGGCAGCCTGAACTTCGTTTGGGGAAAGTTCGACGCCACAAGATTTGCAGCCGTCCTCGACAATTTCCGAAACGGCAATTCCGCCTTTATTTTTGAAGAGGTTTGAATATTCCTCAAGAAGCGTATCATTTAGCTGAACTTTCACGGCCTCGCGCTGGGAGTTGATGCCTGGCAATTTATTGATTAATTGAAGGCGTTCACCGAGGAGCAAAGAATTTTCGGAGGCTTTTTTATTGAGCAAGTTCTGCAAAGCGTTTTCGGCTGCTTGTTTGGCGGCAAGAAGCTCATCGTGCACCCCGAGCACCAACATTTGTTCTTCTTCCAAACTTTTTATAGCTCTGGACAGGGCTTCAGCTTCGGCCTGAAGATCTTGTAGTTCTTTGGTGGCACTGATTTTTCCACCAAAGAGCTTGTTTTGAGTCAGTTTTTGCTTGACGATTTTCTCGTCAGCTTTATCATGCAGATCTTTGAGAGTTTTCTCGTTGGCTTCCACTGCATCGACAGCTTTTTGGAGAATGGCTTTGGCGCGGATAACGGCTTTATCAGAAGCGACAATTTGGTCAATTTGCTTGACGCGTTTGAGGATTTGCAGCCGTTTGGAATCGAGTTGCTGTAGTCGGTAGAGGCTGAATGTTTCGTTCATAGTGCTCCAATCCGTAGTTTTGAATTTGTGGGTTTAATTGTAACAGTTTGTTTGGAAAAGGACAGGGACAGATGTGCTTTGACAATGAGAAATACTTATTAAGTATTGAAGAGGCATAAAACACAAAATATTTATACCTCTTCTAAGATTCTAATCATTAAATGGTGAGGATTTTCATAAATCTCAAATGTCCTAATCATCTTTCTTGTTGATATTGATAACTATTATTTCGAGATTTATTTCATTTCTACCAGTTAATCACAAACTATTTATAACCCCAATCAATAAACCGTTTTTTCCATTCCTCAAAGACTGCCCGATCCTTTGGATCCGTTGCTGATTGAAGGATTTGAGAATTCGTTACGTTATTGTTGTAGATGGCTGAGTAAACCAATGCAGATGTGTCGTACTTTCTTTCCGAAATTACCTGTTGAAGCATAGGAGTGTAGTTGTAGACGACAATCAAATCGCGTGTTCCACGGTTTAAGAATCCAAACTTGTGCTGGGTTAGTATTCTTAAAAAATCGTTCCAGACTGGATTGTTGATCATTCGCTGATAACGCGTCAGTGCATATGCAATCAAGAAGGTACTATCATTATTAGCTTCCATTGCGTTTTTGTTATTTAGTAGAAAGTCGAGATACTCTTGAGTTAGACTATTGCTTTCGCCTCTTGCAAGGTAGATGGCCGTTAAGAATGCATATCGTTTAATTTCAACTTTAGGTGCTTTCTCTGGCCAAAACTTATTTAGTGGTGTTTGTGGAAATAAGTTGAGTTTTTGTAAAACGAGGTCCAATTTATACCGTGACTTTAGAACAGATGGTTCCAAACCGGTCATTGCTTCCTCTGCTACCTCGTATGGAACGTAGGGCAGGCTAGCTAACGTACCCCCGTCTGCAATAGCATTATTTATTGCGATACTATCTGCAATGGCATTGGCAAATTTAAAAA
>JAGOIM010000035.1:0-7895 GCA_017995665.1 Anaerolineaceae bacterium
AGATTGAGAAGGTCGCCCACAATGCCAAATTTGATCTGCTCGTATTGCACACTGCCGGCTTTGAAGTCACACCGCTTACTTTTGACACAATGGTTGCTGAATGGCTGATTAATCCCACCTCAAGAAATCTCGGTTTGAAAGCGCAGGCGAGTGAGAGGCTGGGCGTCCAAATGACCGAAATTGATGAGCTGATTGGCAAGGGCAAGAACCAAATCAGCATGGCAGAGGTTCCGGTCGAGCGAGCTGCGCCCTATGCTGCCGCAGATGCGGTCATGACCTTGCGCTTGGTAGAGCCTATGCGCAAAGATTTAGAGGCTCACGCTGCCCAGAAGCTCTATCACGATGTTGAAAACCCTCTCATCCCAATTTTGGCCGAAATGGAAGAAACCGGCATTTTGATTGACCTGGCGTTTTTCACAGAATTTGCCAAAGAATTGCAAACCGAAATCAACCGCTTAACTGAAGAGGCTTACCATCTGGCTGGAGATCAATTTAACCTCAATTCCACCCAACAACTTTCGGACACCCTCTTTCAGAAATTAGGATTGGAACCGCCCGACCGCACAAAGAAAACCAGCAGCGGCAAATTTTCTACTTCCGCTGAAGTTTTGGAATCGATGAAAGGCATGCATCCGCTGGTTGACACCATTTTGGACTACCGCGAACTCTCCAAGTTGCAATCCACCTATGTCGAAGCCTTGCCCGTTCAAATAAATCCGAACGATGGACGCATTCACACCACATTCAACCAAACCGGCACAGTGACCGGCAGAATTGCTTCGCAAAACCCCAACTTGCAAAACATCCCCATCCGCACAGAGCAAGGCAGAAGAGTGCGTCAGGGTTTTATTGCTGCAGAAGGACACAAATTACTGGCTGTCGACTACTCTCAAATTGAACTGCGGATTGTCGCCCATCTGGCGCAGGATGAGGCAATGATGAAAGCTTTCCATGAAGGACAGGATATTCACGTCACCACCGCCGCTGCGATTGCCAACATTCCTTTAAATGAAGTGAGCAAACAAGAACGCCGCCATGCCAAAGCAATTAATTTTGGCCTGATTTATGGCATGAGCCCCTTTGGATTGACCCGCACGACCGACCTGACCTTAGCGGAAGCGGAAAACTTCGTCCGTGAATACTTCAGGCAATTCCCCGGTGTCAAAAAATGGCTGGATAACACCCGCCTCGAAGCCACCCGGCAAGGCTATGTTGAAACACTCCTGGGCAGAAGGCGCTACTTCCCTGCCCTGGCAGCCGGAACAAATTACACCATTCGCCAAAGAGAAGAACGCGAAGCCATCAACGCTCCGGTGCAAGGCACCGCAGCCGATATCATCAAGCTGGCAATGCTCAAACTGCCCGATGCCTTGAAAGAAGTTGGATTGAAAACAAAAATGATCCTCCAGGTACACGATGAATTGATTTTTGAAGTGCCGCTTGAGGAAATCGACCAGGCAACCAGACTGGTTAAAAGCCTGATGGAATCCGCCTTCCCCCTCTCCGTGCCCTTGGTGACCGAAGCAAAAATCGGCAACAATTGGGGCGAACTGAGCGTAATCGACCCGGATGTTTTGGTGATGGAATAGAGAGTCTGCCTCATAAAGACTCTAAACAAAATATAACAATTTGAGATTCATTGCCTCATAACTAAATGTCACCCATCAATCTTTAAGATTCGAGCAGTCAGTTTGGTTTTATCGCGCCATCAATGTCAAGGCCTTTCATTGTTGAGATCCTTGACTTCATTAATAGTAATCTAGAGGACGAATGACTGTTCTTATTCGCTGCTTAGTGTGATAATGTCAGGAAGTCAAGTGTAATATATCAATAACGAATTAAAAGCAGTTGGTGAAAATCCACATTGACAAAATTCTCATATCCAAAGGTATTTCAAAAAGAAGAAGGGAATACCCATTACTGTGGCTACTTGAATATAAACATATGTTAAGGTCAACAAGTCCACTCCTTCTGCTATTAAGAAGACGATTCCATTTTGCTCTAAGATCCCATTCACCAATACAAAAATCATTGCTGGGAGGTATCTTAAGGCAAATCTAACCCAAGGGTTAAGTGGGCTATAGGTTTTAATTGTTAGTGGAGGCTCGCGTTTAATTGATTCATAAGACCTGTCCCATTCGTAATTGGTATTCTTTACAGGAACTTCCGGGTTGTTACTTTCATCGTCCTCTTTTAAAATTTCTTTTGCAATGTAATATGCTTCTGGCGTATCCAATTTTACCGCTTCCTGTATCACTTTTCCAGCCACATAATACTTGCCCATCTCCATCGAGAAATCGAAAGCAGCTTCAAATGCGGAGCTCGTTTCCGCATCTCTTTCTGCGCGAGCTAATTGAAGTGCTCTTTCTCGCTGTAAGGCTTTGCTTGGAGTGTCTTTATATCTTCTTTTATCCCTATTTTGTTTTCTTGACACGCTACCGAAGTATTCTATTAGGGCAAAATAAATTGCCACTACTATCATGAGGATAGCCATCATTAAATTCTCTTGTTTGATAGCGGGAGATTCTGCTTTCATATATCCTACTATATACGTATACAAAATCGATAAAAATCCTCCTACCGATGCCACAACTATCGCGAGCATAATAAAAAGTGAAAATAAAGTTTCCAAAAAATTCAAAAACTTCTTCACGAAAATTCCTCCATTCTTTTAAATGATAACCCATTGGTTCTAGGAGTTAGCGCTGAAAACTTTGTGTATTCTTCGAATGACAAGTAGCGCAGAGCTGCTTGTCCGCATCTGTCTGATATTCCCCATTTTTCAGCTGTCTGTTGAGGCGTTTTCCAACCCATGGTCCTACACAAAACCTCGCGAATAATATAATTTTCAATTATACCTTGGTTTGCCTAATAATACGATGTCACTTTAATGAATCTTGAACGGGGGTCAGCACATGGAATACACTTCATAAACAGAAGAAATGTTCAATACCGCGAACGCTGTCTGGAGTTATGGGGGTGACTAAATAAAGAGGTAGAGGTGCAAATTATTCAAAGATATCATCCACTTTGACTAACAAAAAATTAAACAAAGTAGCTCAACATCAAACCCAGTGTAATAATGGAAAATTGTGTATTTCTAAATGTGTACCCAACTTATGTACAAAGAAAAGGCGAGTTTATGCCTTTTGATTCTTAAATTGGCATGGAAATGAGTGTTTAGGCTAAACTTCAAGCCCCAACGCTTTGGCTCTGCAATTGCCCTTTTAGCTGCATAACCTGTTTGCGCACTTTGTCATCGCTGTCGACCAATTCTGCGATTTTGT
This sequence comes from Anaerolineaceae bacterium, assembly GCA_017995665.1. Lineage (GTDB taxonomy): Bacteria > Chloroflexota > Anaerolineae > Anaerolineales > Anaerolineaceae > Mesolinea. The sequence goes on from JAGOIM010000035.1 coordinate 3,288, forward strand.
CGCAAGCGTACATCACGGTTGTGTGGTCGCGGCCACCCAGTTCTTCACCGATTCTGGGAAGCGACATATCCCCTTGATCGCGCATCAGATACATGGCAATTTGCCTCGGAAAAGCGATATCGCGGGCGCGGCTTTTGCCGGTCAGTGCGCTTAGGCTGACACCAAAAAATTCCGACACAACTTCCAAAACCGATTTTGAGGTGATGCTGCTTGCCTGTGGCAAGAAATCGAACAAAGCGCGTTCACACAAACCCAAGGAAAGTTCTTGCCCACTAAGCTGTGCAAAAGCCAAGACGCGATTCCAGGCACCTTCCAATTCGCGAACATTGGTTGAAATCAATTTTGCGATCCTGTCGATTACCTCTTCCGGAACATGCTGAGAAACTTTTTCGGCCTTTTCGTGCAAAATTGCCAGACGTGTTTCATAATCCGGCGCTTGCATATCAACCGTCAAACCCCATTCAAAACGGGAGCGCAAGCGGTCTTCGAGCGTGCTCATCGCCTTAGGCGAGCGGTCCGAGGTCATCACAATTTGCTTATCCTGCCCGTAGAGGGAGTTGAAAGTATGGAAAAATTCTTCTTGTGTCGAATCCTTCCCGGCGATAAATTGGATGTCATCAATCAGCAAAACGTCAACTTCGCGATATTTCTCGCGGAATGTGGTGGTTGTTTTGGTGCGAATTGCATGAACCAGGTCGTTGGTGAATTCTTCAGAAGAAACGTACAAAACCTGTTTGCCCTGCTGCAAAACGGCATTGCCAATCGCATGCAGCATATGCGTTTTGCCCAAACCGACGCTGCTGTAAATGAATAGCGGGTTATAAGCGCGGGCTGGGTTTTCGGCAACCGCCTGGCAAGCAGCATGCGTCAGCCGATTGGCAGAACCGACCACAAAGTTATCAAAACGATACTTTGGGTTCAAATGAGTGTCATAGAGGTCTTTTTCAACCGGCTCGGGTTTAGGGATTGAAACGGTTTCTTCTTCAAGATCAACCTGTGGTGGGGCATAGACCTTGAACTCGACCTGCACATTCCTCGCCATCATGCCCGAGAGTTTGTTGACCACGGTGCTCTTCAACCGGCTTTCCAGCCAGTCACAAGCGTAGGCATTCCCGGCACCAAGTGCAAAAGTAGCCGAAGCATCCTCATATGATATCAGCTGAGTGTTTTTCACCCAGGTATCAAAAGAGGCTTTGCTTAGCTCCATCTGTAATTGTCCGATTGTTGCCTGCCACGCTTGTTGAGCATTCATGCGCTCTACTCCTCATTTTAGATTTTAACGAAAAACCGACGGTCAAAAATAGCAATCGGTTTATGTCGATTCACTGTGCTTTCCCTTACACTGACTTGCTAAGTGAATAGGGAAATTCTATCACCTCAAGCCTGCCGTTTTGCTCGATTTGTCTTAAAAATCCACAATTCTTTAAGGTGGAGATTTGGAATGTATAGCCATATAAGATAGTTGTTGTTTGACAATGCTTGAAGAGCACTTTCTAAAACCCTATTTAGCGAATTTTCCAAGCTTCTACAGCCCCACATATAGGCTTATTTGATTAATTAGCTCAAATATTCCAACAATTAGTGCTAATTTTTAAGGTTTTGGAATGCCCTTTTCAACCATAAATAAAGTCGATAGTCTTACACAAAGTGGTATTAACTATTTTTTTCCGCTTTGGCTATACGCTTCCGGTGCTTATTCCTCAATCATCATTTTGGCAGTTCGGCGGCCCATTTCCACGGCAAAGTTCGTGCCGCGGTCATAGGGATAAACCTGGCTCATGCTGGCAAAATATAAACCCTCAATCGGCGTCTTAATCGCCGGGATATTTTGGCTGTGATTGACCAAGGGAATCGGCTGTGCATACGTCGCTTTGCTGACCCAAACCTTTTTGACCCAATCCGGCTCAAATTCCGGGTTGATCTTTTTCAGATGAGGCAAAAATTCTGCCAAAAGTTCATCATCGGATTTACTGAAGTTGGGATGGTCTTTTTCTAAATAGTCGCCAATGTAAATGATATGGTCGCCCCCAAAATGTTCGGGCGAAAGGAAGTTGGTATGTTCCACTAAAGAAAGGAAGGGATAGCCGGCTTGTTTAGGGATGTTGTACCAATAGTAACCGTCCGGTGAAAGCGGATGTTTGATCGAAAGAGTCATTACCACTGCGCCCATATGGTTTAGTTTAAGCAATTCGCCCAAATAATTTTCAGGCAATTCGGGTGTCAATTTCGCCATCTGACCGGGAGAAAGCGTCACCAAAACCTTATCAAAATGTTCGGCTGCTAAATCACCGACGAGGACATCCAAACCGCCATTCTCATTCTTGCTGACATTTTTTACTGTCTGCCGATAGCGAATCTCAACCCCGTCATCAATCAGTTTTTGGGCAAACTTATCGGCAAAATTTTGGAATCCGCCCTGAAAAGTGCCTAATCGAGTTGTGCGGCCATGCAAACGTGCCCACATCCAGGCCATATTGACTTTATCAGCCCAGTTTTCGCCAAATTTCCCATCCAGCATTGGCTTCCACATGCTTTCAAAAACTTTATCGCCGGCATATTTCCGCATCCAGGCATCGGTGGTAGTTTTTTCGAGCGGTTTCCAATTATTCGTGAGCCGCAAATATAAACCAACCAAGCCAAAACGAATTTTGTTAATGCCCCAGCCCAAACCTGGGTAGAGAAGCGCCGCGAGGATAGAATCGAAGGGATAATACTTGCCATTGTAGTACATGACACTGACCGGTTTTGGGAAAATTACCTGGTCCGACCAACCTAATTCGTCAATCAAACCTAAAAGGTGTTTATCAGATTGAAACCAATGGTGATAAAAACGTTCAACCGACCAATCCCAACCCGGCTCTTTGAAGCCCGAAGCCAGACCACCAGGAAGTTCGCCTGCTTCAAAAATTGTTACCTCATGACCTGCTTTGCGCAAATCGAGCGCAGCACTCAAACCGGCAAAACCGGCACCAATCACAGCAATTTTCTCATTTGTCTTAGTCATAAAACCTCATTTAAGCGCTAACTTTCGCTTTTATCTTCTGATTTATATTTTTCTTGCAAACTATCAAAATCATCACTCAGGCTGAAACCTTCTTTGACAAAGAAGAATGCGCCCAAAATTGTAACCGGAAGCCACAATGCAAACCTCAAGAGTAAGGCATAACTCAAAGCGTTTTCAGCGGTCAAGCCGAATAGCTCCATCATCGTTTTTATGGCAGCGTCAAAAGTGCCCAAGCCACCCGGTGCTGCCGGAATAAGCAAAACCAGGTTGACAATCCCGACCACCATCAGCAAAGAGCGGAACTCCAAGCTGAAGCCCATCGCCATCATAACACCCCAATACAGCCCCGTCTCAGTTACCCAAATTAGAACCGATTGCGTCATCACCAAAAGCGACTGCAAAGGATTTTGAAGCACCCTCAGCCCATCGATAAATTTTTGAAGAATACCTTTTAGGGCATCGCGGAATTTTTTTGGAATCAGGTGGTCAATCAGCCAATCGCTTACCACTTTCATCTTGGCAGGGAAAACCACCATGCCGACGAAAACGAGCAAGAGCAAACCAAAAATGATGCCAACCCAAAGAGCGGCGTTTTCAATAATAGGAACCCATTGACTCCCGGCTGCAAAGCGACCCAGCTGCCCAAAGTTGAGCAAAACCAGCGCAAGAATCGCGATTCCGTCAAAAAGATGCTCAACAACAATGGTTGCCAGTGAAGCAGAGATCGGCACTTCTTCTTTTTTTCGCAAAAAAACCGTACGCAGCAGATCTCCGGCCCTTGCGGGGAAGACGTTGTTCGCCATGTATCCAGCCGAAATAATTGAGAACAAAGTCGGAAGTTTTACTTTTTTGATCGGGGAGAGCAAAGTTTGCCAACGCCAGGTGCGGATGAAAAGCGCCAAGAAATAAGCCAGAATTCCCAAACCGACATAAGCCAACTTTGCAGTTTTCAGTTGTTCCCAAACAAGCCCAAAATCCACCTTGCGAAAGGCAATCCACATAAAAACGGCACTAACAGCCAGACCAAGCCAAACATGCCAGCGTTTTATTTTCATACCCCGATTGTACCATCATAGAGAAGAACTGTCATTGCGCGGCCAGCACCGAATGAATGTCGATGGCAAAGTTTTTACTCCCACAACTTACTGCCCATACTACCTGTTTCCATTGACCTGTTTCCTGCTTTTCCTTTTTCCCGACCCTCGCTACTTGCAGCGAAGGTCGGGTTGAATACTGCCGTTCTACTTGAAAACAATCGGTAAGTAGATTGCCACCAGCGGTTTGACAAAAATTGTCACCGTTGCGTCATCATAAAACTCGCCATCTTTTTTCATTAAATGGACGCGATATTCAAAGGTCACTTTGCCCCAGAAGTCTTTTTTGGGAACAAAGGTGAAGGAGCCATCATCATTCATGTCCAGTGTGCCGTTTTCGGGAGCACGCAAGATTTCAATGCTAACCGTTTCTTCCGGGTTGAGCAAAACGTCATTTGCCAGGACGCCTTCTTCAGCGTCTACCACAAGGCTAAGGTTCACAAAAGTTTCATAGCTATCGTCATATGCAAGAACCCCGTCGTTAACCGGTGTGACTGTAATTGTAACGGT
>JAGOIM010000035.1:7995-11304 GCA_017995665.1 Anaerolineaceae bacterium
TGAGGCTTGTCCAACAATGCTATAGGTCAGGCTTTGTCCATCCACATCCGTCGCTGTCAAAGTAATTTCTTTGGCAGTATCTTCAGCGGTGGTAACCTCTTGACCTTGGGCAACAGGAGCTGTATTTGTACCCACCATGATGCTAACGGTTGCGAGATTACTATCCAATTCGCCATCGTTCGCTTTGTAGGTAAAGCTAACCGTACCGCCAAAACCAGGTACAGGAGCATAAGTGAAGCTGCCATCAGCATTGAAGGTCAATGTGCCACTGCCGGGATCACTAAGCTTAATCGCTGTCAAGGCATCGTTATCTGCATCAGTATCGTTTGACAAAACACCCGGAGCCGAAACAGACAGCGTTGTGTTGAACGGAGTAATGTAGCTGTCATCAAGAGCCACCGGAGGCAGGTTTTCTCCACAAACGATGCCAGTCCCATACCATTCATCAACAGTGTTTTTCCAAGCTAAGAATTCAGGCGTTGTCGGCTCACAAAGGCTTGTTTCATAAAATTGGAAATAATCTAGTTTAGTTAAATTGACGAAAGACAGTGGAATGCTGCCAGTCAATGGGTTGTTTTGCAGAGCTAAATCATAAAGTTCAGACAAATTGCCTAAATTTGCTGGAATACCGCCAGTCAATTGGTTGTTGTATAGGAGCAAAGTCTCTAAATTAGCCAAATTACCTAATTCTGCTGGAATGCTGCCAGTCAATTGGTTCCGGTATAGGCCCAAAGACTCCAAATTGGATAAATTACCTATTTCCGCTGGAATGCTGCCAGTCAATGGATTGTCGTTAAGCCACATATCCCTCAAATTAGACAAATTGCCTAAGCTCGAAGGAATGCTCCCAGTCAATTGGTTGAAGGCTAGGCCCAAATAATCCAAATTAGACAAATTGCCTAAGCTCGAAGGAATGCTCCCAGTCAATTGATTGTTATAAAGGTACAAAGTATCCAAATTAGTCAAACTGCCTAAGTTCGCCGGAATGCTCCCAGTCAATTGGTTGGATTGTAGGTTTAAAATCTCCAAATTAGACAAATTGCCCAAGGACGAGGGTATGCTACCAGTCAATTGGTTGAAGCCTAACGTTAATAACTCCAAATTAGACAAATTGCCTAATGCTGCTGGAATGCTGCCATTTAATTGGTTGGCGAAAAGGTTGAGGTAAATCACCCCACTACCAACCGTAACACCATGCCAATTCGAAACCGTTGTGCTTTGGAGCCAATTGGTATTATTGGTCCAACCAGAGCCATTGGTAGAATCGTAGAGCGCAACCAAGGCTTCGCATTCAATTTGTGGCACGTCGGTCACAGTTGCGCAATCAAAAAAGTCCTGATCTTCGGTGCATATAACCCCTGTTCCTTGCCAATCCACTACAGTATTTTTCCAAGCTAAGAATTCAGGCGTTGTTGGCTCACAAAGACTTGTTTCATAAGTATAGAACGCAGACATCTTGGTTAAATTAACGAAAGACAGTGGAATGCTCCCAGTCAATGGGTTGTTGAATAGGTACAAAGTTTCCAAATTAGTCAAATTGCCTAAGCTCGAAGGGATTCTGCCAGTTAATTGGTTGTTGTATAGGAGCAAATCCTTCAAATTAGCCAAATTGCCTAATTCTGCTGGAATGCTAGTCAACTGGTTGTTGTATAGCTCTAAAGCCAACAAGCTAGATAAATTACCTAATTCCGCTGGAATGCTAGTCAATTGGTTGTGGCTTAGAATCAATTCGAACAAATTAGACAAATTGCCTAATTCTGCTGAAATACTAGTCAATTGGTTGAAGGATAGGTTCAAATAATGCAAATTAGCCAAATTGCCTAATGTCGCAGGGATTCTGCCAGTTAATTGGTTGTTGTATAGGAGCAAACTCTCCAAATTAGACAAACTGCCTAATTCTGCCGGAATGCCCCCAGTCAATTCATTGCTGGCTAAAGACAAAAACTCCAAATTAGACAAAAGTCCTAATTCTGCTGGAATCGTACCATTCAATTGGTTGGAGCCGAAGTTCACACTCTGCAAATTAGACAAATTGCCTAATGTCGCTGGAATGCTGCCAGTCAATTGGTTGTAGTAAAGATTGACACGAGTTACCCGACCCATTTCAACCGTAACACCATGCCAAGTCGAAACCGTTGTGCTTTGAAGCCAACCGCTGTTGTACATCCAACCAGCACCATTGGTAGATCCGTAGAGCGCAACTAAGGCTTCACATTCAATTTGTGGAACATCGGTTACGGTGGAACAGTCAAAACTGTCCACCTGTGCCTTAGTTTTTGCAATAATTTCGAGGCTTGGTGGAATGGCGTCCGGGTGCTGAACGGTTTCGGCATATCTTTTGTAGCGTTCTTCCAATTCTGGGGGCATGTTTTCGAAGCCATCTTCAGGGTAATGCAGCGCATCCCTGCCATCAGGATAGGATGGTTGATCTATTTTTTGAGGAACAGCCAGATTTTTAGTTTCAGCCTGGCTTACATCCGCTTCTGATTGAGCCTGAGCAGGAAGGGTGAAAGCTTGCAGAGCAAGAGAGAGGATAAGAATGGAAAGAAGTATGCGAGAAAGACGCGATTTCATGGGAAACCTCCTTGGATGAAACCCAACTTGTGTGATAACTTGATTTTAACGGCAAATCACTATTTCCTCAAGAGGAATTTTTCCGACAGTCAGCATCGAATGATTGTGATTTATCTGCCATTAGAAAAATACCTTTTTTGTACGGACAGGGCTCGTCTCTGTCCGCCGAGGATTTGATTGGGACAGCATTGACGGACAGCCATAACACCACTCGCTTCGCATCGAATGCTAAAGAGCCTGTCCGTACGGGTGGCTTTCGGAGCTTTGTCCATTCGGAGTTCTGTGAATCTAAAGAAACTTCAGTAACATTATCATTTGACCCAACGGAGCAGGAGAACAAAGAATGATTATCGACTAAGTTTTTGTCCGATTTTTTGTTGACGACCCGCGCCCCTGCTATTTCCTGTTTCCTGATTTCCTGTTTCCTGATTTCCTGTTTCCTGCTTTTCCTTCCCCCTAATCCTCTTCGCCAAATCGCGTCTTGGGATAAAAACTTTATGCCCGCAAGTTTGGCAAACCAAGCCAATATCTGCGCCAAGCCGAACAACCTCCCACTCATATCCCCCGCATGGATGAGCTTTGCGCAAACGAAGCCGGTCGCCGATTTCAAGTTCTTCAAGCATTTTCGCATTATAACATCAGCATGGTACAATTTCTGCGGAAAGCGGTGCAGCACACCGCTATTTATTAATTATGAACTTTGATTTTCAAACGCTCTTTGCCCGAATGATCACG
>JAGOIM010000176.1:0-1689 GCA_017995665.1 Anaerolineaceae bacterium
ATCGGTCAGCATGGGTTTGGGCCATTGCATAAATTCGTGTAAGCCACCCATTTTTGCGACTAAATCTGCGCCGGGGCGTAAAAAGAGGTGATAAGTGTTGGAGAGGACAAGCGTCGCACCAAGCTCTTCTAATTGAGCGGGAGTGATGGATTTGACGGTTGCCTGGGTGCCTACCGGTGCAAAAAGAGGCGTTTGCAGCGTTCCGTGAGGAGTGTAGAATTCGGCTGCGCGGGCATTTCCATCCTTGGCGAGGACGGTGAAGTCGAAATTATCTTTCTTTTTTTGAATCATTTCCATAGTTAAATGCATGCCCCTATTTTACCTGTAAACCATTTTAACAGGGAGCGGGGATCGGGAAGCGGGGAGCGGGTCATCAGGAAACAGGAAATAGGAAAAAGGTAACAGATAAAAAGAAAAAAAGAAAAAAGGGAGACCTGATTTCTGAGATCTCCTTTGGCTCTACACATTGCTCCATGCTTCATCCGGGACATCGATTTTCATTTTGCGATCTTTCAACTCCCAAAGGGTGTTACAGGTGCGGGCGATGAAGGCGCGATCGTGGGCAACTAAAAGAATGCCTCCATTAAAGGCTTGCAGGGCTTTTTCAAACTGCTCTCTTGAGGGAATGTCGAGATGGTTGACGGGTTCGTCAAGCACCAAAAAATTTGCGCCCTGCGCAACCAAACGAGCCAATACCAAACGGGCGCGTTGCCCATAGCTCAAAGCCGAGGTTGGCAAAATGGCATGCTCCTCGTCGAGAAGGAAATAATGCAAAAAGTGATAGGTTTCAGTTAGGCTCATCGCTTTAACCGCTTGAATTTGCTCGATAACCGACAGCTTAGGGTCAAGGGACTCTTGTTTTTGGGGCATGTAACCATGAACGACGGAGTTTCCCCAGCGATAGCTGCCGGAATTTTGTGCCAACTCTCCCATCAAAATTTTGAGAAGCGTGCTTTTTCCACTGCCGTTTGAGCCAATCAGGGCGACCCGTTGGCCGGCGGTAATGTGCAAATTAAGGTTTTGGAGCAAATTGTTTTCCTTGTAGCCAAAATTCAGATTTTCTACATTGAGAATTTGTTGACTTTGGTGTTCGGGCTCAGCGAAATTGATGTTTATCCGCCATTTGTCCATTGGTTTTTCAAGCCGCTCCTCCGATTCAAGATAGCGTTCGAGGCGATGTTTCTTTGCCAGCCCTTTTTTTGCAACCTTTTTGGCATAACGCCGCATGGTGGAATCTTTGGTGCTGTTTTCTGAAAAGCGGGCTTGTTCGGCAGTGTTTATCCAATCGGCTTTAAGTCGACGAATTTCAGCTTCCTGGTCTTTCCAGTTTTCGTAAGCTTTTTGCTTTTCGAACTGGATTTGGTCGGCGTAAGCAGAATAGTTTCCAACGAATTTTCTAATTCCTGGCTTATTTTCATCTAACTCAAAAATTATATTGACAGTCCGGTCAAGAAAAACACGGTCATGCGAAATGAGCAAGACGATGCCCTTATAGTGGTTCACAAAATCTTCGAGCCATTCCAAAGCAGGGATGTCGAGATGGTTGGTTGGCTCGTCCAAAAGCAAAATTTCAGGGCGTTGAAGGAGCAGAGCTGCCAATTGAAGTCGGGTTCCTTCACCGCCACTGAGGGTTTTTAGCGGGGTGTCAAGGCTGAGAGCTGCCAAACCGAGATTTGCCATCAGCTTGAG
>JAGOIM010000176.1:1789-3139 GCA_017995665.1 Anaerolineaceae bacterium
TCGGGGTGCACTCGGGGTGCACAAAAAAGTGCACCCCCGCATTTATTTCAAAGGCTTACGCAAAATACGTTTTTGAAGATAGCTCCGGTAGCCAAGGTCGGTATAAAGTTTGGTGGCGTGGCTTGGGTTTTCACTATCGACTTCCAAGGCGACTTCATCCATATTCAAAAGCTTCATCATTTGCATTGAGCGGCAAATCAGGGCTTTGGCAATTCCTCTTCCTCGCCAGGGTCTACGGACAGAAATTGCCTCAGTGTATCCACGCATGCGGCCTTTCTCCTCATTCTCCGGCATGTTGATATAGTTCCAGACCATACCGGCAATTTCATCGCCATCCCAGGCAATTTGCCAAAGCTGGGGTTGGAAGTAGTTTTTATCTTTTAGCCATAGTTGATATTCTTCTTCCTCCGGGATAATGTAGCCCCAGTGGTCTTTGAAGGCTTCAGCATCTGCCTCCCAAACCTGGCGGAATTGTGAGGGTAAGGCTGGTTTTACGATGATTCCATCCGGCAGTTCTGCTTGTGGTAAATCGATTAAATCCCGTTTCATGTCGACAAAATATCTTACCGTTTGATAACCCAGGTCGGATACCAATTGAATCAATTCGGTTTTATAGTCATATGCATATGTTGAAAGCAAGGCTTTTTCACCGCGATGATGGTTTTGGTGGTTCAGAGTGGCTTGAGCTTCCAACCACTCAATCATAATTTTTTCTAAGCCTTTATCTTGCCAATCCTTCCGAATTTTCATCGTCAAGGAATAGATCCAGCTTTTATCATCTTCTTCAAAGAGGCAGCCGGTGCGACCGTATGCGATTGGCTTGCCATCCTTAAGAACGAAAAGCATGTCCCGATCAAGAACGCTTTCTGGCATGTGGGCATAATCGACAGCAATTTCTTCAGCATCTGTGATATTTGCGTTCGGTTCGTCTTTGTTGGACATAATGATTTCTGCCATGGTTGGGTAATCTTTCGGACCGTTGAAACGTCTGAAAGTAAAGCCTGCCAATTCCGGTAAGCTTGCGAAATCTTGTTTATTTGATTGATTAGTTTTTTCCATAATTTCCTTCTTGTTTAATTTGTTGTTTGTCTGCCGTGGTTCTGATTGGAAATGGGGGAATAAAAAAACCACGGTTTTGGATTGCCGTGGTTTTGCTTGATTTTAAATTGAGATTAGAAAAATCAGCTAACAGACGCAATCCGGCCTATGCCAAAGAAAACGGAAGTTCCGCTCTCGACAGCAAAGTGGGTGTTGCGAATGCTTTTGATCATGGCTTAGATTTTACGTTAAATAGCTGAGATGTCAAGGGAAAGTGATATACTTTTTGCCTATGGATATCAATACTTATTC
>JAGOIM010000036.1 GCA_017995665.1 Anaerolineaceae bacterium
GTCTTCTTCTCATTTACGATTTCATCAATCGAAGGAATTCCAAACCAAGCCGTAAACCAACCAAACATAAAACCGGTCAAAACGCGCAAAAAAGGTGTGCTTTCGCGCAAACTAATCCAGCTGAGAGCGGAAATATTCATATTTCCGAGCAGTTGTGAAACGCCGTCCAAGCCCATAGGAAGCAAAGCCAATAACAACCAGGCTAACCAGGGCAAAGCTTTCATCTTGCGCCCGCTTAAAGCAAAAACCAAGCCAAACAAGAGCAAACTGCCATAAATAGCCAAATCCCGCTGGCACAAGGCGATTTTATAGCCAAGCTGTTCATTACCAACAAAAGCCGAGGCAACGTCAGTATCCCCGGCTGCTAAACCGGTTACCTGCTCAAAGCTTTTAACGCCTTCAATTTCTGCAATTTCAAGCGGATAGTAGGCTTGTTCGCCAAAAAGGAAAAAACTGCGATAAGCCAGTTGATGGCAAAGTGGCCGGTAGAGTTTATAAATTCGATCGGCCAGATGTTCTTGCCCTGTTTTCATCAAAATCGGTGCCAATATCGGCAAACCGACATAAAAAGCGAGCAAGATATTGATAATTGCCAGATAGTGCTTCCTTAACCAAACAGAGAGCCTCTTGCTCAGGCTCTCTTCTTCATTATTAACCAAATTTCGATCTTCAGAAGCTGTCATCGCTGACAACTAACTTTCAATAACTTCAACGTATGTAGAATTTGCGGCGCCCTGGACGGTCAATTCACCCGGCAATAATCCAACCTGAGGATTAATCCAGCGATAGACCCATTTTGCGTCATGAGGCAAAGCGTTAACACAACCATGCGAAAGCGCTACGCCATAATTGTTATGCCAGTAAACGGCATGGATTGCCTGTCCCTGAGGATGGAAAAGCGTTGTCCAGGCAATTCCGGGAGAATCAAATTCCGAAACGCCACCGGCACTCATATGCAAGGAAACCATTTTTCGCCAAACCGGTGTTTTGCCAGGAGGGGTTAACCATTCGCCATCGCGTATATAGCCGGTTGAAACTTCTGCGAAATAGACCTCTTGATTGCCCTCAAAACATTGCATGGTCTGCTTCTGCAAATTAACCAAAACGCTTTTATCACCGACATCAGGATGAATCGGCTCAAGCTCTTCAGCGGTAACCGGACGACATGCCCGGGCATCCACCCAATAATAATCAGGCAAGGCACCATATTTTTCAGAAAGCAAATATTCGGTCTGACCGTTATTGATGCGGACATCCGAAGCCCAATATACCTGAGCATAGTAAAGTTTCGCCTGATAATCAGAATCACGAATCCATGAAGAAGCCTGGCTCCAGGCTTTGGTCAGCTCAAATTCAACCTTCGGGACGGTAATTTCAACCCACATCCCCGGGTTTCCCTGATCATCCAAAGGCAAGCTCGTCAAAGGGACGTTGGGTAAATATTTCACCGGCTGAACGTTTGGCGAATAAATATATCCTTCTGGTGTTTCATACCATTTCTGGTTATAGCGGTTGTAGTCCAAAACATTTGCAACGACTTCACGTTTAATTTCAAAAACATCGTCACGCCAAACACGGGTCGTGTTGGCAGCGTTCATGTTTGGTTCGGCCTTAAGGTCGATAAAAGAGCGATATTCACCCATCGCCACTCGTCCGAGGTTTGCACCGGGGGTCCATATTTCTTGCATGGCAGGGGCAGCGCTAACTCTGTCCAGCGGCAATAAAAGCGCACCGGCAGCCAAGCCGCTCAATTTCAAAAAATCACGTCTGCTGATATTATTTTTCAAGTCCATAGTCTTATTATACAAAGCCTCTCAAAAAGCCCAAAATTCGGTAAAGGCTTCAGTTTAATCCCAGGAGCTATTCCGTCGAGAAGTCTCTCGTTCAACATCCCGTTCTTTAATAGCATCCCGTTTGTCATATTGTTTTTTACCTTTGGCAAGGCCAATTTCGATTTTAGCCTTTCCTTCTTTCAGGTAAACCTTAATTGGAACAATTGTCATTCCTTTAATTCGCACTTCGTCGAAAATTTTGCGAATTTGTTTTTTATGCATCAAGAGTTTTCGATCACGCTTAGGGTCGTGCTGATATGCGCTTGCATTTTCATAGGGAGCGATATGCGCGCCAACCAGCCAAATTTCCTCACCATTCGTCCGCACATAAGCTTCTTGCAAAGAAATTTGCCCATTCCGCACCGATTTTATCTCCGTCCCTTTGAGAACCAAACCGGCTTCAAAGGTTTCCTGAATAAAATATTCAAAACGCGCTTTCTTATTCGTTGATACTACTTTTATATCCATAGCCTTTATTTTAACATATTCGGCTTGATTGTCTGCCATTAGCAGTGTGCAGATTTCAGCAAAGAGCATATTTTATACCGACCCCATGCTATCTTTTCCCCTTTTTTGTATAACATTTGGCTTATTGGGAACATTTTAAACAATTAATACGTCATAATTAGTAGCACATGATGTTTAGCACTACGTAAAGGAGCAATTATGAAAAAGAATCGAATATTTATGATGTTTATGGCAATTATGCTGCTTTTGCCTGCATTTTTCATGCCAGCTAAAGTTTCTGCCGCCTATCCCAGCTTCAGCATTTATGAAGTAAAAACCGACCTCACTGTAACACTCTCAATGAAAGATTTACCCAAAAATCTCGAATTCCGGGTCCTTCTGGGTGAATATAACACCTTGGGTGTTGACGGCGTCGTTGTTGCTCACTTCAACTCCGGCGAAGGTGGTGCCTCACAGGTTACAGTAGACATCCCGGATGGTTTGAAAGGGCGCGCAATGATTTCTGTGCGCATCGAATCGCTGACCGGCGGTTATTTTGCTTATAACTGGTTCTGGAACGATAAAGACAACGGTACTTGGCCCGGTGGCAAACCTCCCGTGGTCACCCCCGAACCCCCCGCTCCGGCACCGATTTATCCTTTTTTCAGCATCAAAGCAGTTGAAGCTGAGAAGAACGTAACCATCAGCGCCAAAGACTTCCCCAAAGAGGTTGAATTCGTTGTCCGCATGGGCAAAGAAGGCACACGCGGGATTAATGGCATCATCGCCGCAGAAGTAAAATCGAGCGACACCGGTGCCTTTGAAGCGACCTTCCCCATCCCCACAGAATTGGCAAACGAAAAAGTGATTGCCATTCGACTGGACGCCAAAGTTGGCGGTTGGTATGCCTTCAATTGGTTCTACAATAAAACAGCCACAGTTCCTGCTCCCCAGCCTTCCGAGCCAACCCCCCTGCCAGCTCCGGTTAGCCAATTCCCGACCTTCAGCATCAAAGCCGTTGAAAAAGGAACTACCGTTACGATCAGCGGAATCAATTTCCCCAAAGAAACTGAGTTCACTGTTTTGATGGGCAAATATGGCACAGCCGGAATCAATGGAACCCATGTTGCCGAATTTAATACCGGCGAAGGTGGCGCACTTGAAGCTACTTTTGAGATCCCAGCCGCATTGGCCAGCGACGTTAAAATTGCCATCCGGCTGGAAGCCAAAACCGGTGGTTGGTTCGCCTACAACTGGTTCTGGAATAACACCACCACAGTTCCTGCTCCCCAGCCTTCCGAGCCGACACCCCTGCCTGCCCCGGTTGTCAAATACCCGACCTTCAGCATCACAGCTGTCGCAAAAGGAACAACCGTTAGCATCAGCGGGAAAGACTTCCCCAAAGATACCGAATTCACCGTTTTGATGGGCAAATATGGCACAGCCGGAATCGATGGTATCCATGTCGCCGAATTCAACACCGGCGAAGGTGGCAACCTTGCAGCTACTTTTGAAATCCCAGCCGCATTGGCTGGTGAGGTTCAAATCGCTATCCGCTTGCAAGCTAAAACCGGCGGCTGGTTCGCCTACAACTGGTTCTGGAACAACACCGTAAATTAAGTTTAATGTCTGTAATACTAAAAGACCTGCTAAAACGCAGGTCTTTTTTTTGCAAATCAGGAAGCCAATTGTCATATTGCTCTTGACACAACTATTTTCCGGATTATACTAATAGCATTCCCCAAAAGGAAGAAAGGAGGAGAATCGGAAGCCTATTCCAACAAAATCTAAAGTAAACAAAAGAACTGACAGATACTTTTCAATTCATTCCAAACAGAGGCTGCTAAAATGGGAAATCCAAAATCTTTTCTAAATTTTGTAAACAAAATTGTTTCTAAATCAGATAAAAAGAAGTTGATCACTAATTTTTTTATTCTCTTTCTGCTCAGCTTGTTAACAGTCATTCTCCCGCTTATCCAAAAGGAATTGCTTTCGTCGATAGAAGTCAGACAAGAGCTGAATAAATGGATAATCGTACTGCTGCTAACAGGAATCATCTATAGCATCTTGCGATATATCCTTGAAATCCGAAAAGAAAAAATCAACCGCAGATTGGAAAGGGATTTGCAATCCAAACTGATCATCAACGGCATCGAAAAAACCAACAAATTGATCGAAAATCGTGGAGCCGGCTCATATCTCATGTCGGTTTATGGGGATGTAGAGCAATTGACCGGCATCATCTCAAACCAGGAAATTGAATCAGCCTGTTTAAGTCTGCTTCAATTGCTGGCAATTCTGATTATCTCCCTTTTTTGGTCTCCCTGGCTGGCGCTCACCATTCTACTGGGCTATGCTGTCGGTCTGCTTAGCACGATCCATTACCGAAAGGTTTACAAAGAAGAATTTTCTCTTTTTAGGAAGATCTTGATGGAAATCAACCCCAAAATTTTGGAACTGCTCGAAAACCGCAGTTCGGTTTTGTCTTACCTGGGTTTAGACAGAGCAAACAAAAAAATTAATACCTTGTTTGAAGAAAGGGATTTGCATGTCCAAAACGCAGGGATTGCTTCAAAAACTTCCGATTCTGTCATCAATTTCATTTCGTTTTTTACTCAATTGGCATTTATCACAATCAGCGCAATCCAACTAGGCAGTGGAAAACTCGATTTCCCCACCCTGACCGCGCTTTTATCCTATATCGCCCTCGCTTTTACTCCGATAAGTAAAATTAAGTCCTCTTTGGACACCCTGAACCGACTGGAAGTTTTACAGAGTCGGATCGAACCCTTTTTGACAAACGAAACAAAGAATTGTGTTCCTGAAGGTAGAACACTTAGTTTTAAGGATTGCATTCTGACCTACGAAACTGAAGAAGGAAAACAAGTCAGCTTGATTGATCAGCTCAGCCATACATTCAAAGGTCTGACCGGAATCGTCGGACTCTCCGGCTCCGGAAAAACAACCCTGGTGAAAGCGCTTTTGGGAACGGTCGCCCCAAACCGGGGCAGTGTCAATTTTGGTGGCTGCCCAATCTCTGAAATTAATCAAAGTTTTCTTTATTCCTCTTTTAAGCTATACCCTCAAAACCCTGAGATTTATAACGATTCACTTTTATACAATATCACCTTTAACAAACAAGCCCTTAGCGAAGCGGAATTTCTGGAGAAGAAAGCGACGATTCACAATCAGTTGATACAGCTCACCGCCGATAACATTCATGAAAATCCCGGGCTTGCTGAGTTAGTCGCTACTCTGTTGGGGCAAGCTAAGTCTGAGCCCGGGGATTTACCGACCGGACCTTTGGATAAATTCCTAGAGAGGCTAACTTCAGAATCAACAGTTGACAATCTCGCTACTCAGGCGGTTAACCGTGAATATTTCATTCAGGAAAGATATTTGTCCATCATCGATGCCTTGGAGCTTACCAAACTTGACGGACGGGATTTAGGCTTCCATGGTGAAAAAATTTCTGGTGGAGAAAAGAACAAAATTGCTCTGGCGCGATTACTATTGCCATATGGCGATTATTTCACAATTCTGGACGAGCCATTTACAAACATGGATATTTTTTCGGTAAAGCATTGTTTAGCTGCCTATCAGCGCTTCAACGGAGACGCACCGGGCATCATTATTTCACACAACTTGTTTCTAATCAGCCAGCTTTGTGATGAAATCCTCGTTGTAGAAAACAATGACAGAGTGGCGATTGGCAGCCATCAGCAATTACTTTCAGACAATCACCTGTACAAAGATTTATATGAAGAGCATATAAAAAGTCAACAGGAACACGATAGTCAAAAGTAGCAATAACAGAAGAAAATCGCCCTTTCAAAATTGGAAGATTACAAGCCCTGGCTCACCAATGAGCCGAGGGCTTGCACTTTTCCACCCGTTCCCCATTCCCTGATTTCCCGCTTCCTGATTCCTGTCCTGCTACCTGCAATATGAGAATTTCGTAAGGAAAAGGCCTTATAACACCCGATGCGAAGCGAGTGGTCCTTTCCCTACGAAAGAAATTTTCGCCGCTCCCGGCTCCCTGTTTCCTGCTCCCTGTTAAAAAAACAAATTCCTTCGTATCCATTCACTCATGGATATATTCTTTGAGGCAACAACCAAAACAATACCAAGGATGAGCAGAGGACTGGAGACATACCATGCCCATACAGGCACAAACGAGCCGGTCAAATAGTGTGTAACAGCAATATCAATCGCCCACGGCAAAAAAGAAGCAATAATTCCGATCCAGCCGCCTTTTCCAATCTTTCCAATGCCCTTGTCTTGAAGAACAAAGATGATGAGAAAGGCACATAGCCCGGCTGACAGTAGGATCGGCAGAGCAATCGACATCAACCACTTTACGGAACTATTCAGCCAGCTTAGCATCAATATGTATAAGCTACTGACAGCGAGGTCGGCTGACAGGTAGAGATATGGGCTCTTTTCCTCAAAATATATTGGGAAAACAATAAAAGTCCATATAATTAGCATTGCGCCAAACACATAAAATGCCCATGTCAGGCCCGATGAAAAAACCAAGTCTATGACAGCTATGACGGCAACAGGGATAAGCAACGCCAATGAAATCAACATGATTAAGAAACGCTTGTTGAGCTTCTTTCCGTTGATGTCCATCCTGTCCTGATAGGTTGGTTCCGTGATTACCTTCGTTCTGTTCGGATCAATAACTTCAGTCTCGCATAGTGTACATCTGGTTTCATAGTCCGCAAGCTTCACACCGCAATGTACGCAATACGACATGTTAACCTCTTCCATTACTTTCTATCGCAACCGGGATTCCCATCTCCACCAGTTGCCTAAAAAAATTTCGCTCAATATCGGCTTCAACAATCGTCCGTGAAAAGCTAATCACCGTGTTTCCGTTGTAACTAACAACAGCACAGCTCGCCCGTTTTTCGTAAGAACGTCCCAGCATAAATTCTATTCGCCATATATACTGCCTTATGCTTTCATCTACTTCAACCATACCCAAATTGGATAATGTGGAGGCCGAGGTCCTGTTTGCCGTAAGAGAATGTCCTGTTTTCAATAACAGGTCTTTCACAAAAAGCGGAACAATGCGAAGCAGAAGATTCTTCTCAATGTTTACATAACCAGTGAAACGCGCCCTGAGTTCTTTCTCGGTAATATTCATTCCCATAAAATGCTCAACCTGCTCAAGAACTTCTTCGAAGGTGTAATCTCCCAGGCGGCTCTTGATCCCCGGATTGATAAAGGACGAAAAATTCCGCACCGTTTTTGAGGGGAAAAAGCGACGCAGGTTGATAGGCAAGGAAATTTTTACATCATGCCTTAAGGCCCGTTCAGACTTTTCAGATTTCTGCTTTTTATAGATGGAATAGATCAGAACCGCAGCAAGAAATGCACCGATGCTCGTTTTAGCGTCTTTAGCTTTAGCGTGCAGCGCCTCAGTTGGCACTTCACCGGATATAATCAGCAGCTTATTTAGCGGTACAGCGGTTCCGCCATAATGGTAAGAAGGTGCATCATTCAATCCAACAGTGCTGGTTCCCGCATAACGCCGGAAGGCATCCTCGTATTCTTCAGGCTCGGGGCTGTCGGAGCATGATAAAACATATTTGCTTGGCACAACCTCAAGCCCGTATTTCAGACGCAAATATTCAGCAATCAGAGACAGCAAAAAAGTCATTGCACCTGTGCCGTCGGTCAGGGCATGAAAAAACTCTGCCGATATCCTGTTTTTGTAATATAGCAATCGGTACATAAAGTACTTGTTGCGTCTGAAACGCAAGGGCTGCGTGGGGTTATATACGTCTTTTAGAATCGGAGGCGCGCCGTCTATATGTTCAAAGAAGTGCCAGAACAGCCCTTTGCTCAAGCGGGTAGCAAAGGACGGAAAGCGTTTCAGCGTATGAATCTGTGCTTCTTCCAGAATCCGAAGATCAACATCCTCAGTGAGCGTGACAGAGAGACGAAACATCGCTGTCCAGTCACTGGTTTGTGTTGACGGATATATATTTGCTGCGTTATCTAATTTAAACCACTTTTTCAAAGACGTCTCCAAATCATTAAAATCCACTGCCAAGGGCTTCACAAAGGTTCTGCATTGAGCAGAACGGCCGTTTTTGCTCTGACATGATCTTATTTGGTCAGGAAGCCATCGAAAAATAAATTATAATACGGGCTTTATCGGAATTTCGCCTTTTTTGTCAATACATTACATTTGCCACCCCACCGCTGTTTTTCCGTTTCCAGTTGAACCTATTCCCCTCCTGTTCGACTATGCGCAAAGGAAAGCTGCGAAAGAAGTTTTTTTAGATCCGCCAAATTTTCACATACAAAATCCGGTTGATAATGCGACCCCGGAATGTCCTCAAGCTTGCTTTCTCCGCTTAAAACCAAACATGTCTGAACTCCCGCGGTTGAGCCCAAGGCGATGTCGGTATAAAGCCGGTCGCCGATCATCAGAATGTTTTCATTCCTCAAACCCCATTTTTGCGCCAGCGCATCCACAAGCCCCCGGTTGGGTTTGCCGATCACCACATCCGGCTTGCGGCCTGTGCTGACTTCAATCAGGGCAAAAAATGCCCCGATATCCGGCAATTGACCAATTGGCGAGGGGCAATTGATGTCGGGATGCGTCGCCACGAATGGCAGCCCTTTTTGCAGCTGCAAGCAAAAGCGTGCCAATTCGGCGTAGGTCATTTCGGTGTCATAACCTAAAACCATAACCTCCGGCTCTTCTTCCACTACATGCAGCCCGGCTTCGAGAAAACTTGCCCTTAAGCTCTTCGTCCCCAGCAAGCAGATTCTTTGCCCGGCAAAATGCTGCTTCAAATAAGCAATCGTTGCATCACCGGCGGTATAAATCCGGGCGTCCTCCTGCCGAACGCCCAAAGCGGTCAATTTTTCTACGTAAGCAGACCGGTTTTTTGAAGAATTATTGGTCAAAAATGAAAAGGGCAGCCCCTTCTCATTCAAAAAGTCCAGCAGCTCCAAAGCTCCGGGCAACAAGCTCTCGCCCAAAAAGAAAGTTCCGTCCATATCCAGCAAAAGTGCTGAAACCGTTAATTTATTATCATTTTTCATATTGTGCTTGCAAATTCTCCAAATATTTTTTATAATAATCCTAAATAAATTCCGAAAGGTAAAACTATGGAAACTAAAACTTATTCTATCCCAAACATCAACTGTAATCACTGCGTTATGACGATTAACAACGCAATTCAAGCTCTTGATGGCGTTGATTATGCCGAAGCAGATTTGGCAACAAAAAAATTGACAGTCGATTTTGAATCCCCCGCAAGCGATGAACTCATTCGTGAAACTTTAGCCTCGGTCAATTTCCCGGCAGCTGAATAATGAGCGAAAAAGAGCATGTCAATCTGCCAGTTCTGGGGATGACCTGCGCAAACTGCGCCGTATCCGTCGAGCGCGCCTTAAAAAAGACCGAGGGCGTCGATGATGCGATGGTCAATCTATCTTCTGAACGCGTTGCAGTTACTTTTGATGGCGACCAGGCTGCTTTAAATGACCTGGTCACCAGCATCAAAGATGCCGGCTACGATGTCGCAACCGGCGAAGCAGTCATTTCTATCCCCGAATTGAGCGACGCAGTCAATGTACAGCGCCTCGAAAAACTACTCCAGGACAAATTGGGGGTTGTTTCCGCCAGAGCGAATCAAGTTGCCGAAACCTTGAGCCTGGTCTACGTCCCGACCGTTACTAACGTCACTGAGATTATGGAAGTGATTACGAAAGCGGGTTTTTCGCCTGTTTTGAGCGATCGCGATCTCGATGATCCCGAAACCAAAGCCCGCCAGAACGCAATCGCCCGTCAGCGCCATTTGCTGACTGTTTCATTGATTCTCACCGTGCCGATTTTCATTTTGCAGATGGGCACCGAATTAGGTCTCCTGCCTCAGGCATGGATGCACCAACCCTGGTTCAACTGGTTGCTCTTTGCCCTGGCGACTCCGGTTCAGTTTTATGTTGGACGTTCCTATTATGTCAACGCTTACAAATCGCTGAAAAACGGCTCTGCCAACATGGATGTTTTGGTTGCACTCGGTACTTCGGTTGCCTATTTCTTCTCGATTCTGGTCATCCTTGGCGTGTTCCCCGGCATGGTTTACTTTGAGACCTCGGCAACCATCATTACACTGGTTCGATTGGGTAAATATCTGGAAACCAAAGCCAAATCCGGCGCAGGCGATTCAATCAAAAAATTGCTCAGTCTCAAACCGAGCAAAGCCCGAATTTTGCGCGATGGTCAGGAAGTCGAAATCGACGCCGGCGATTTAGTCCCGGGCGATATGATTGTCGTCAAACCGGGCGAAAAATTGCCAACTGACGGGATTGTCGTTGAAGGCAATTCAAGTCTGGATGAAAGCATGTTGACCGGTGAATCAAAACCAATTGATAAAAACCCGGGCGATGAAGTTTTCGGTGCCACGCTCAACAAAAACGGTCGCCTTGTTTACAAAGCCACCAAAGTCGGACGCGACACTTTCCTAAGCCAAATTATCAAAATGGTCGAAGATGCCCAAACCAGCAAAGCCCCGATTCAACAGCTTGCCGATAAAATTTCTGCGGTTTTCGTGCCGATTGTAATTGGCATTGCCCTGGTCACCTTTTTGGTCTGGTTCTTTGTCCAGCCCACGGCTCCGCAAAACATTATGATGCATGGCGCCGAAGAGCCCACCCGGCTTGCCCGCGCACTGATCAACACAGTTGCCGTTTTGGTGATCGCCTGCCCTTGTGCAATGGGTTTGGCAACCCCAACCGCCGTCATGACCGGCACCGGTCGTGCCTCGGAACTGGGCATTTTGTTCAAATCCGGCGAAAGTTTGGAAG
>JAGOIM010000037.1 GCA_017995665.1 Anaerolineaceae bacterium
AAGGCGATGAAATCTTCAACGCTCATGGCGCCGGGGTTATCTCCCCTGAGTTTCTCAATTTAGTGTCCTGAAAACATTTCTTTTCCTCGTTGAAAACAGATTGTTTCAGCAAAATGAGAAACTCAGGAGCCGCAATTGAATTCTTCAACAAATAAAGCCTAACAACAAAATCTGAAAAGCCGGAATTGATCTTCCGGCTTTTTTGTTCGTTTATTTATCGATTAATAATCTGACTATTCAATTATTATTGCTTCAATTCCTCTTCGACAATGGCAATCCCGCTGCTGGCGCCGATTCGGCTGGCACCGGCTTCAATCATTTTCAGCGCATCTGCATAGTTGCGAATGCCGCCGGAGGCTTTCACTCCCATGTTTTCGCCAACAACTGCTCGCATCAAGGCGACATCTTCAACCGTTGCCCCACCCGTCGAAAAACCGGTGGATGTCTTCACGAAATCAGCCCCGGCTTCTTTGGCAATCAAACATGCGTTTATTTTCTCTTCTTCCGATAAAAGACAGGTCTCGATAATCACTTTGACGATTGCCCCAGTTTTATGGGCTTCTGAAACCACGCCATTGATATCGCGGGCCACGGCAAGCAAATTCCCGGCTTTCAATTCACCAATGTTGATTACCATATCAATCTCAGCCGCACCGTCTTTCACTGCTTTTTCGGTTTCTTCGCGCTTGGCTTTTTTGGACATCGCTCCGAGAGGAAAGCCAACCACAGAAGCAACTTTAACAGAGCTGCCTTGCAAAGCTTCACGGCAACGTTTGACCCAATAGCTATTCACACATACCGCACCAAAGCCATATTCAAGCGCTTCGCGGCAAAGCTTGTCGATTTGTTCGCCTGTTGCATCGGCTTTTAACAAGGTGTGATCGATGATCGGTGCCAGCTTACTAAGCTTGCCCTCATTCAGACCGCTGCTCTTTTTTTCAACCCGAATAATCTTCCCCCCTTCGTCATAAACAGTTTTCAACTCTTGATTATTGAAACTCTCGACATGTTCTCTTGTTTGATTTGTTCTGTCTTCGTTCATTTTTCTCCTGATTATTCTTTTTGCAAGCCTCTGATTATTACTTAAGGCTGGAAAAATGGATTATTATTATCGCGTGATTAATAATAACGAAATACCGACAAAAAGTCCAGAATTCTTAGAAGTCGCCGCCCTTGCGCATCCCAACATTGCTTTCATTAAATATTGGGGCAATCGGGATAACGATTTGCGTCTGCCTTGCAACGGCTCGCTTTCAATGAACCTCAGTGGCCTCGAAACGAAAACCAAGGTTCAATTTGACCCCTCATTATCTGCCGACGAATTCAAGCTTTCAGGCAAATCGGTTGAAGGAGATGCGCTAAAAAGAGTGAGCGGATTTTTGGAGCATGTCCGCAATTTAGCAGGTATAAGTGTCTTCGCAAGCGTCGAGAGTGAAAACAACTTCCCTGCCGGTGCCGGAATCGCCTCTTCCGCTTCGGCTTTTGCCGCTTTGGCTTTGGCTGCCAGCCGTGCAGGCGGCTTAAGTTTAGGCGAAGAAGCGCTTTCCCGCTTAGCCAGGCGTGGCTCCGGTTCTGCCTGCCGCTCGATTCCCGATGGTTTTGTTGAATGGCAAGCCGGAAGCTCAGACCAGGATTCTTTCGCCTGGTCAATTGCTCCTGCCGACCATTGGGATTTGGTGGATTTGATTTGTGTGCTAAACAGCGAGCATAAATCGGTTGGGTCGACCGGCGGGCATGCGCTCGCCTCCACTTCCGATTTGCATTTGCTTCGTCAGGAGCGGGTTGATGAACGGATTAAAATTTGCCGCAAAGCAATTTTGGACAGGGACTTTGAACGCTTTGCAAACGTTGTCGAAGAAGACTCCAATTTAATGCATGCCGTAATGCGGACAAGCAAGCCCTCTTTAAATTATTGGTTGTCTGAAACGGAAGTAATTCTCTGGAAGGTCATCCATTGGCGAAAAAAAGGCATCCCGGTATGCAGCACGGTAGATGCCGGTCCAAACGTCCACGTTTTGACCTTGAGCAGCGAGGCTGAAAAGGTAGAGGCGCTTTTGCAAGAATGCCCCGGTGTTCAGTGCATATTCAAAGCCCAAGCCGGGCAGGGTGCACGCCTTGTCTGATTTGGCTTACCAAACTTTGTTGGTCTTCGAGCCAATCTTTTCGCCCAAAGTCACTATAGCCTTGGGGATCTCTTCTAAATTTTCTGTGAGCTTGGGTAATTCTTCAGCTTTTTCCATTAGCGACTGAATCTGATTAGACAATGGCTCAACCTTATCCGTCAACATCGTCAATTTTTCGCTGAGTCTTTCGTTGCTTTCATTTAATAGAGCCAATTTGCCATTAATTCTTTCCGTGCTGCCGGTCAGTTCCGCCAGCTGGGCCGGAATTTCCTCGACAACATGCGTCAAATCGCTCAGGCTGCTGATATTGGATTCCATCATGCCACGATACACATTTAGATCGAGCAAATATTGGATTTCTCGAACTTTGTTGTCCAAGCCACCGGTATAGGTAACCTTAACCTCATAAATTTTTGGCAAATCGTCTGAAGCAAGGCGTGTTTCCAAACGATCAATCGCGGTCCGAAATTCATATTCAGGTGGCATGGAAGGAATCCGCTTTTTCAGCATTGATAATTCCGAAAGATCAAGATTGGACAAGCTGGATTGCAGCGGGGGATTGAAGGCAATCACGATGTTGTTGGCAATCGTTTTGCCGGTGTTTTTTACGACCAAATCAAACACGGGAGAATCGGTCATCGCGTCAAAATAAACCACGATGTATGGCGCGAACTCCAAATTGCGGTTTACAATCATTTCTTCCAAATTTCTTTCGGTCAAAGCAGCCGACTTTTCAGCTTCTCTCGCCATGTCAGCAGTTTTAATGACGTAAACAATCAGAGCAATCAGGCTGGCAATCTGAACGATAAAAAGGATAAATTCTCTGACATTTTGTTCTATAATCACTTCTTCACCTCATTTTTCTTATGCTTTTTCGGTTTTGGGAAAGGCAATTCTTCCCAGCTCGCCCTTAAAAGCTCGTTGATAAAATCCTTGTCATCCAAATCCTGAAACACATAGGCGGCTTTTGCGCCGGGGTATGGGTGGCCCTCTTCGGCAGCCTCGCCAAGCAAATCTGCTCCGGCTTGAGTTTTTTTGAGAAAGACCTGATTATCGCAAATCAAGCCCATAATTTTGCCATCCAGATAAAAGGCCGCCTCGCCAAACATTTTCAAGACTGAAATATCACCTGCCGAGGAAAAACTTTCTAAAACATATTGAATATAATCATCTGTACAAGGCATTCTTTTTCTCCTGATTTATAACTACTTAATTGTACTCGCAGTTCCTCGATACTCGTTCACCATTTCTGTTTCCTTTTTCCCGCTCCCGGCTACCCGTTCCCCGCTCCCCGATTCCTGTTTTCTGCTGCCTGCTCCCCGTTCCCTGTTAAAAATGATACACTAAAGCCAATGATTTGAAGACTGGTTTAACCAATTTGGAACTTATCCTGCCTTTAAATCGTCTTTATAAAATAGGCTCAATAGAGTTTGTTTAAGGTTGCATATGGAAGAAGATAAAATCAAAAGCGAAACATTAGCCTCCGAACAAGACGGAGAGAAAACCAACGAAACTGAAAAGGGAAGGCCTAAAAAGCCATTCTTTGAGAGCATTCTATCCTACTTCAAGAAGGATAAAGGGCAACAAAACGGAAATTCCGAAGCGATTCCCGCACCTCACAAGCTTAAAAAAGTTAAAAATGCACGCGTTGGCTGGATTTTTCAGATGTTCTATAAGCCTCGCGCAACCATGAAAAAAGTAGCTGACGAAAAAGAATCAATTCGCAGGCTTCCTTTAATTTTCATCACCATTATCGTAATTTTGGCTGTTCTAATCTCCGCTCCGGTTAAGAAGATGCAAATTGAACAAGGCGCGACGATTCCCGAGAACTTCCAATACTGGTCAGAAAGCCAACAAAGCCAATATTTAGAAAGTCAACAAAATCAAACCAACCCTATTTTCTTATATGGTTTTCCCTTTTTGGGCGGAATCGCCGGTTATCTGATTGTCTTCATGTTGATGTCGAACATTCTTTACCTGACCCTTACACTCTCGGGCAGCCGAAGTCCGAAAACACGGATTGGAAACGTGGTTGCCTGGGCAATGGTTCCCTTTGGATTGAGGGAATTTGTCAGATTCCTCAACGTTGGCATAAACAAAAGTTTCAATGAGAACCCGGGCTTGTCACAATTAATTGACTCCGGAGCGAGTGGCTTCATGGCTTTTTTGCGAGGCGTGCTCGGCAACATCGATGCCTGGTACTTGCTTTTTGTTGCCTTTTTGATGATTGGTGCGCTTGAGGTTTCCGGTTTAACTAAGAAAAAAACCATTATAGCCACTCTGCTTGCAGTTATCGTCATCTTGCTTTTGCAAGGACTGCCCAGTTTTCTTAGCACTATGTTCAACGATCTGAGCACCGGTGGCGTAGGATTTTACTTTTAAAGGATTTATATGCCTGATATTTTTATCGAAACAAGTGATTTGCGAAAAACTTATACGATGGGTGAAACGGAAGTCCATGCCCTTAACGGCGTTGATGTCACTATCCCTCGCGGATCTTTCAGCGTAATTATGGGACCTTCCGGTTCCGGAAAATCAACGCTGCTCTATTTAATTGGCGGCTTGGATTGGCCCACATCGGGCAGTATCATTGTAGATGGACTGGAAATTGAAAAGATGGACGAAAACGAGCTGGCAGATTATCGGCGGAACAAGTTGGGCTTCATCTTCCAAAGCTTTAATTTGATCTCAAATATGACTGCCGAAGCGAATGTCTCTTTTCCCTTGCGTTTTTCAGGGGTTAATAAGAAAGAAAGAATGGCACGAGCTGAGGTTTTGATGGAACGAGTGGGACTAAAAGAGCGAATTGGGCACAAGCCGACAGAACTTTCGGGCGGTCAGCAGCAACGTGTTGCTGTGGCACGCTCATTGATTAACGACCCACCCCTTATTTTGGCGGATGAGCCAACCGGCAATCTGGATTCCACCAGCGGTCAGGCGATTATGGTTATGCTGGACGAATTGGTCAAAGCCGGGAAAACCATTCTGGTCGCAACGCATGACAAGCGCATGCTCAACTATGCAACGCATAAAATCTTCTTGCTTGACGGCGAGTTGGTTGACGAAAAACGATATTTTGAAGCGAGTTTATAAACTACGAGGTACTAAATGAAAAAAAATACACAAATTCTGTTCGCTTTTGCTCTAATTTTTGTTTTGACAGTTTTGCCAATTTTGACCCAGGAGGCGAAAGCCCAGTGGGTCGATCCACCGGCTAATACTCAGCCTACGGCTGTTCCCTGGAATTATGTTCCGGATAATGGTGATGTAGTCCATCCTTACGGATGGGTTGATCCTATTACTGTTCAACAAGTTGTTAATCGCCCTCTACTTTCTGTTGCCGAATACTTTACCGGAGAAAACAGCACGAAATCGGTCAATCCCTACGGAAATTTTGAGTTGAATTTCAGACTTAAAAACAATGGTGAGAGGGACGCCCGTAACATTGTCATGACTTTTAGCAGCACAGATTTTGACCCATTGGATGGCAGTGTCATAACCATGCTAGAACTAAAGCAAAAAAGCTCTGAATGGGTTAAACACCAGTTTAAAGTAAATGACATGTCTACCTGGAAATATTCCGGTCAAATTACAGCAGTGGTAAATTATTGGGACGAAGCCGGTGTTGAAAACAGCTATACCGAAACATTAACTTTCAGCATTGGTATCAACCAATCAGGCGCTTTGCAGGCAACTGCCGTTCCCACCCAAGCTCCTGCTGATCAGGCGCAGATGGTTGTCCATTCTTACGAATCCGACGTCGACCCGCTCGAACCGGGAACAAGCTTTAAACTCAAGCTAAAAGTTGGCAATGACGGTAATCAGCTTGCCCGTAATGTTTCCTTAGTTTATGGCGGCAGCTCGCTGACCACAAATTCTGAAGGCACACCAGTTAGTGGTGTTAGCGGTGGTGAAGCGGATAATGCTGTTTTTGCCCCAATCGGGAAGTCAAATGTTGTCCTGCTGGGCGATGTTCAGGCAGGCACAGAGTTGAGTCCGGAGCAAGATTTTATTGTCAACGTAACCGCCACTCCCGGCGCTTATCCGCTAAAACTTTCCTTCATCTACACCGACGCAAAGGGAAATCGCGTCATTGATGATCAGGTTATCACCCTTTTGATCTACAGCCTGCCCCAACTTGAAATATCCTTTTATATGCCGGTTGAGGGAATGTTGAGTGCCGGTGAAATGGGCAGCTTGCCAATCCAGATTACCAATCTGGCACGGAAATCCGTCGTCCTCGGCAATGTTAAAGTCAGCTCACCTAACGGCGAAATGACGAATAACACCTCTTTGGTCGGCAGTTTGGATCCGGGTGGCTATTACACAATTGACCCCATGTTCACCCCGAACGAAGAGGGCACAGCAACCATCAATCTTGAAATCCGTTATACAGATGACTTTAACCAACTCCGCACCTACAACAGCAGCCTCGAGGTCGAGGTTGGACCCGCTTTTGAAATGCCAACGCCTTACCCTGAGCTGGACGAAAACGGGAATCCGGTTTTGGATGAAAACGGAAATCCGATCATGATTGACCCAATGAACCCCGACTTGGAACCTGAATTGCCGGTCGATGAACCCGGTTTCTTCGCCAAAATATGGAATGCAATCAAAGGCTTCTTTGGTTTTAGCAGTAACAACGACTCGCAAAATATGGATGATATGTACAACGACTTTGGTAATTAACAATAAAGGCACTTAAAGAGAGAAATGGTGAACTATGCGTTTTGTTGACTGGATTAGTTTGATTGTTGATAATCTGAAAAGGCGGACCGGTCGTGTGATTTTAACTGCAATCGGCGTAATTATCGGCACAGCAGCAGTGGTGACTTTGATTTCGCTTGGTCGTGGTTTACAAGAAAGCGCTACCAGTCAGCTTTATGGAATTAACGATCTGAGCAGTGTTCAGGTTTATCCCGGTTATCCGGATATGAGCATCAACTCCGGCATGACGATGTACTCGGAGGATGATATCAAGAAGCTGACACCTGATGTGGTTGAACAGTTCGAAGCCATGCCTGAAGTTGAACGAGTGATTATCAAAAGTGATTTGCAGGCAGGCACTAACGTCAAACTGGACAAGTTAGAGGGCTATGCCTCGATTCAGGCTCTAAACATCGACGATTTATCACAAATGGGGTTGACTGCTCAAACAGGCGTAACTGACTTAACCCAAAAAGGAAAAGTTGTGGTTGGCTCGTGGATTAAGAACAACTTTTACGATCCTAACCAAAGACCCGGCGACCCGCCATTGGAAGTCCCCGACTTGATGGGGCAAATTTTGACACTTGAAGCCCTCAAATGGGATAACGAAGGAAACACCTCCAAGAAAACCCTAAGACTTGAAGTTATTGGCGTTTTGGAAGAAAGTCGCGGTGAATCAGACTACTATATGTATATGAACTGGGACGAAGTCAGCAGTTTGAACGACTGGGTAGCTGGAGGCCGAATTGACTACAATAAAGTGGGTTACAACACTATTATTGTGAAAGCAACTAGCCCTGAAGTTGTGATTGAGCTGGCAGATAAAATTACAGAAATGGGCTATCAGGCGTACACCCCACAGTCACAAGTGCAGAGCATTAGCAGCTTCTTTACAATTATGCAGATAGTTTTCGGCGGTGTTGGAGCAATTGCCTTATTGGTTGCTGCAATCGGAATTGCAAACACAATGGCAATGGCAATTTTAGAAAGAACCCGCGAAATCGGTATTATGAAAGCAATCGGAGCGACAAACAACAACATTTTAAGTATTTTCCTCGGTGAAGCAGCCGGGATTGGCTTCTTAGGTGGCGTTGGAGGTTATCTCTTAGGTTGGCTGATTTGCAGCCTGATTAACTTGCTAGCTGGTTCTTACCTTGCTTCAGAATCCGGCGGTGGCGCAGGACTGGCGACATCCATCCCGATTTGGATGCCAATTTTTAGCATCGCCTTTGCAACCGTTATCGGCTTAATCTCCGGCCTCTTCCCAGCCCTCAATGCCGCAACCTTGGTTCCTGTTGATGCTTTGAAATACGAATAAAGTTGATCTCTCGAAGGGCGAGCTTGAATGGGCTTTAGGCTCTTGACGGCGGCTTGAAGATGGGAAAATACTAGAAATTTCTTGAGGTTAAAACATCTTCAAGCGCGCCCTACGCAATGTGAATGCCGTTGGAAGGCGCGGGCGCGTTCCCTACGAGTGAGCCTAAAGATTAAAGTTTGCGTGAAACAGTAAGGCAGGCGGGCATCGTACCCGAACGAAGTGAGTGGTATTGAAAGGGCGCAAAGTAAGCCAGTTTCAATATTCGAAACCCTTTCAAACGCGCCCTACATTTGATTCAAACGATATATTTTGAGTCTACGAGAAAAATTTTTGCCGTTCCTGATTACCTGCTCCCCGTTTCCAAAGCTTGATACTCAATTAAAAAGCAAGATAATCTCCAAATTAATCCGAAAATTTCGCAAAAAAGGCCATTGCAAAAATGCCTATCATGATATACTAATGGCAAGTCTTAGCTGAACCGCCCCTATAACCATTTCTTTCATTTTTATTTCTTTTAATGGAAAAAGGCGGAGGCAAAAGGCAAAACCCTATCATACCCAAGAGGAGATTAACAATGGAGAAGTTTTTCAAACTCAAAGAGCACGGTACTAAGGTTTCAACTGAAGTCCTGGCCGGTCTCACCACGTTCTTTGCAATGGCATATATTATTTTCGTTAATCCGGACATGCTTTCTCAAACCGGGATGCCTCATGGTGCAGTTTTTCTTGCCACCATCTTCGCCTCAATAGCCGGCACGCTCGTTATGGGCTTGTTTGCTAACGTTCCTTATGCCCAAGCCCCAGGCATGGGTCTCAACGCTTTCTTTACATACACAGTTGTTTTCGCTCTCGGCTTCACCTGGCAGCAAGCTTTGGCAATGGTTTTCATTTGCGGTGTCATCAATATCATTATTACTGTCACCAAAATCCGCAAACATATCATCAAAGCCATCCCCCTTAGTCTTCAAAACGCCATCGGCGGCGGTATCGGTATCTTCATTGCCTACATCGGTTTTTTGAATGTTGGCTTAATCAATTTCGGTGCTGGTGTACCTGCCTTATCCAACTTCAATACCCCTGCTATGGTATTTGCAGTTATCTCATTGCTGCTCATGATCATCCTGGTTGTCAAGAAAGTGCCCGGAGCTATCTTCATCAGCATTATCGCCTCCACCATCATTGGTATCGTGATGGGTGTTGTGGATATCAGCCAAATCGGCGTCGAAACCAATCTTGCCAAATCCTTCCAGGAATTGGGAACCACCTTTGGTGCAGCTTTTGGCAAAGAAGGTTTGCTTTCCCTCTTCTCAGACCCTGCCAAGATTCCTTTGGTCCTCATGACTATTTTCTCCTTCAGCCTGTCTGACACCTTTGACACCATCGGTACCTTCATTGGCACCGGTCGCCGCACTGGTATCTTCAGCGAAGAAGATCAACTTTCAATGGAAAATTCCAGCGGCTTCAAATCCAAAATGGACAAAGCCCTCTTCGCAGATTCTGTTGCCACTTCAATTGGTGCCTTGTTCGGCACTTCAAACACTACAACTTATGTTGAAAGTGCTGCTGGTATCGGCGCTGGTGGTCGAACCGGTTTGACATCTGTTGTCGTTGCGATTATGTTCGCTCTGAGCATCTTCCTCGCACCAATCATTGGTATCGTTCCTTCCCAGGCTACCGCTCCTGCACTGATTATCGTCGGTGTGATGATGATGGCAGCCTTCGCAGAAATCGATTGGGCTAACCTCGATGAAGCAATCCCCGCTTTCTTCGCCGGTGTGGTTATGGCTTTGGTCTATAGCATTTCTTATGGTATCGCCCTTGGCTTCATCACCTACTGTCTGATTAAAGTTTTGAAAGGTAAAGCCAAAGAGGTGCATCCCATCCTTTGGGTCAGTACCGCTTTATTCATCCTCAATTTCGTCTTACTTGCTCTGATTTAGGCCTCTAAGCGAAATTCGGTAAAGAATATAAACCCAACCTCCGCCTTATTTGAGGCGGAGGTTTTTTAATCATTAGACGAAATGAAGGCGATTTACCCCATTTGACAGAAAAATTTTGCGTAGGGCGCGATTGAAGATGATTGTGCCTCAAGGAATTTTTTGCGCAATTCCATCTTCAATCCGCCGTCACGAGCAGGCGGACCTGTACCCGAACGAAGTGAGTGGTATTGAATGGGCGCAACGCTTAAACAATCACAAAGCTTAAAGCCCATTCAAGCTCGCCCTACATTTTATAATGGTTATGCTTCTTCTTTAATGCCGACAAAATACGTACGATTTACTTGACAAATATTTTTAAAGGTCTACAATATAGTTGAAGAGTTTACTATTTTTGCCAATAAAAAAGAATGGGCTGAAATGTCTGAAAAACGATTGCAACTATACGGATCTCTGAAGGCGACTTTCCTTCACATTGACAACCACGAGAAAGCCTATCTGGCCGACTTTGGCTTGAGTATCCCGCGATTCTATATTTTGTTGCATATTTCTCACAAACCTGGAATAAACTACATCGACTTATCCGATTTACTGCTTTGTACCAAAAGTAACACTACACGTCTTATTCAAGGCATGGTCAAAGAAGGTATGATTAATCGTAAGGTTGATCCGGATGATGGAAGAAGTTTTAAGCTCTATTTGACTGATAAAGGGAATGACCTGCTCAACCAGGTTTACCCGGGCTTTGTTAAGCAAGTCAACCAATTGATGTCCCGTTTTACTGACGAAGAAGCCAGCCGTTTTCTTCAAGTCAGCCAACATATTGAAAGCAACCTCTCACCTGATTCTTCCCTGAACCTCTCCGACTCGCAAATTTTGAGTTGGCATAACGGGCAAAATTGGGAGAAGGATGAATAAGCTAAATTTTTAGCTGA
>JAGOIM010000177.1 GCA_017995665.1 Anaerolineaceae bacterium
GCGTGAGTTGAGAGAAAATGATTCCAACTAAGATGAGAAGCAGGGCTGCCATCAGAGCAATCGTCCACCACATACCGGGGCTTTTATCGAGTGCATAAATAACGCCGAGGGTTCCAATCAAAGGTGCCTGGAATGCCATGCGCATGACCATAAAAATCACCATTTGGACAGATGAAACGTCGTTTGTGGTGCGGGTAATCAAGGATGCGGTTGAAAATTTCTCAAATTCAGCTGCGGTGAAGTTTTCTACTTTGTTAAAAACTGCCGAACGAACATCGCGGCCAATCCCGGCAGCGGTTCGCGATGCGAGAAAGCTGACTGCCAGGGAGGCAATCAAGGCAGCCACGGCGACCAGAAGCATTGTGCCACCTGTTCTGAGGATGTAGTTGTTCTGGTTTTTCTCCATGTCCACCCCGAGGCGTTGGTATTCCATCGCAACCGATGACACGCTCAGCTGATCCAAAATTGAGCCTTCCAAAGCAGTCATTCGCTCATCGAAAGTTGATATCAGCGAATTTTTTTGTGCTTCCGGCATCATTCCAAGCAGTTGCTCAAGGCTTGCATCCTTAGGGATGTCGGCAGCTTCGGGGGGAAGGCTTTCACCCAGATACTGTTTTGCCTGTTCGGGGTCGCTTTGAAGTAAGTCCAATATTTGGATAAAAAGCATTGGTTTGGAAATTCCCTCTTCAAGCGCTACTTTGGCATCATCGTCAATTGGCTTTAGGATATAAACTGCCTCGGTCTTCAGAAGAGGATACTTTTCTTCATTCGCCTTTGCTTCGGCAGAGCCGGGCTGGAGCAAATCATAGTCATCCAGGATGGCTTGATAGTCTGCTTCGCTTTGTAAATATTGAAGGGATTGCATAGTTCCCTGGCTGATTGCATCCGGGGCTTTGCTTTCTATACCTTGTTGTTGGATACCAACATTGACGATTTGTGACATCAAATCGGGTAAAGAAAGGTCAGCCGACGCCACAACGACAACCAACAAGACCGTGGCGAGGATGCTTTTCCAGTAAGGAAGTATATATTTTTTTAATCTGAGCATATGTTTTCTACCTTTAAATATGATTTTTTCTTTGTGAATAATCGGGATTAAATTTCCGAAGAATAATTTCAATCGCTTTTTGGATGGTTGGCAACTCATCCTCTGTCAGCGAATTAACTAAGTCCAAACCCAATTGTTGATTGACTAATTTGCCTTCTTGCGTCAATTCTTTTCCTTTTTCGGTCAATTCGAGCAATTTTCCTCGCTTGTCCTTTGGGTTGGGAATTCGTTTAACTAAGTCTGAACGAACCAGCTTTTCAATTAATTGCGAAACAGCCGGGTTTGATATACCCAAAAATTGTGCCAGGTTATTGAGTGATACACTTTTGTTGTGCAGCAAATGAAAAAGGCTCATCATCTGGCTGTTCGACAGATTATGTTCCTGGAGAAATTGAGTGCGCTGCATAAAAGACCGCCGCGCAATGATTTCGTTCAATTCGAGCAAAGCGTTAAAAAAAGTTTCGTCCATAGTTTCTCACAATTTAGTTAAGAGCGCTTAACTATAAGAGCCATGCCCCTGCTTGTCAAGTAGAAAGCGTAGACAGTTTTATTAGGTTTTGCCGGATTTTTTGCTCTTAGCAATTGGTCTGAATGCCCTATTAAACATCAGCAATTTAACTCCTCTTGTGCCGGGCAAGTCCGACCAGGCAAGGGATTATTGAGCATTCGTGATTAGGACTTGCCCCTGGCCCATATATAAAAAACTTAATAATAATTATGAATATCTAAATAATCTTTAGATTTAACTTGACAATCTCAATGTTATCCTGTAATATATTCAAACGGCGCCAAAAAAGGAAAAAATATATGAAAGCATTACCGAAAACATGTCCAATTTGTGAAAGCAAGAATTTGATTGTCAGCAAATTCTATTGCCCTGACTGTCAAAGCAGTATCGAAGGCGAATTCATCCCAGAGCGAAACGCTTTCCAAGGGCTTAGTGAGGAGCAGTTGAATTTTATGCTGACCTTCGTCCGTTGTGAGGGCAAGTTGAACCGCATGGAAGAAATCCTGGGGCTCTCCTACCCGACTCTCAAAAACCGTTTGAATGACGTGATTCTTGCCCTCGGCTTCCAACCCGAGAAGGAAGGTCCAATCAAACTCAGCGCTTCCCAACGCCAACAAATTCTCGAGGATTTGGAAGCCGGAAGAATCGATACTGACCAGGCTCTGCGCTATTTGCAGGGCGAAGATAAATTTATTTTAGACTAAGGAGTAAAAATGAATAACACCGATGAAAAAATCCGCATTCTGAATATGGTTCAGGATGGAAAAATCACAGCCGAAGAGGCAGCGAAACTGCTGGAAGCCCTTGAAGTCAAGGAAGAAAAAAATGAAGTTGAGGTATTAAACCGCTTTGACGGAGGATCTTCTTCGAAAGGAAAGCCACGCTGGTTACGGATTGTTGTAACTGATACCAATACGGGTAAAAAGCAGGTAAACCTAAAACTACCGGTGAGCATTCTTAAATCCGGAATGAATATAGCCTCTAAATTCAATGTTGACAATGAAGTATTAAATCAAATTGATTTGGATGGAGTTTTATCGATGGCAGATAGCGACAATCCGACCGGTGTGTTGGTTGACATTGAAGAAACCGAGAGTGGGGAGCACGTTTTGATTACGGTTGAATAAAAAGCACAGATATAGATAGATGAAGATAATAGGAAAAACCCCTGAGCCAAGGGGTTTTTCAGTTAATTTTTATTAATCTCAAGCGGCTTGCTTGTTTTTTTGATTATATTTCGATGAAATTCCGGACGATATAGCCAAAAATGAAACTAATTAGTGCTACGCCGACGCTGATTCCTGCCATGCTGAAGAATTGCTTCTTGAAGCTTTCATCACGAATGACCGAAATGTAATAACTAAAGATGGCAATGACTGCAAAGACTGTGCTCATCATTACAGCAAGTGCGACAAAATAATTGCTAAAAATCAAATAGGGCAAAATTAGCAAAGCGACGGTGATAATGTAGGCGATGCCGGTATAAATAGAGGCTTTGATTGGGTCTTTGCCCGATTT
>JAGOIM010000038.1 GCA_017995665.1 Anaerolineaceae bacterium
GCTTCGTCCACATTATGAACGGCTTCAAGCGGTTCCAAAACGACATCCAAAAGCGAGATTGCCCGTTCGGCAATTGCTTCGGTTTCGGCAGCAACGGCAGCAACGACATCCCCATGATAGCGGGTTTCGCCTCTTGAAAGGACGCGTTTGTCTTGCATATAGAGCCCGACGAGAATATCGGAATCTTCACCGGTCAAAACTGCACGAACACCGGGCAACGCTTTGGCTTTGCTGGTGTCAATGGAGATGATTTTAGCGCGGGCATAGGGGGAAAGCAAAACCTTGGCATGGAGCATACCGGGCATTTCGAGGTCATAGGCGTAAATTGCCTGCCCGGTAACTTTATCACGGGCATCTTTTCGGTCATAGGGTTGACCGACACGCTTGTATTTGGATTTATACGTGGACTCGTTCATCAGCTTTTCGACTCCTTTCCTTCGCGTTCAATCGTGCGTTTTACAGCGTTGAAAATCGGAATATATCCGGTGCAACGGCAAAGGTTTCCACTTAAAACTTCGATAATCTCATCATCTGAGGGGTTAGGGTTGTGATCCAGCATTGCGCGGGTAGACATCAAAAATCCGGGTGTGCAAAAACCGCATTGCAGGGCATCTTCACTGATGAATTCTTCTTGCAAAATGGAGAGCTTACCGTCTTTTGCCAGTCCTTCGACTGTGGTAACTTCGCCGTCGATTGCTTCGATGGCCAAAACGAGGCAGGAGTTAACCGCCTCTCCGTTCAAAATAACGGTACAGGCACCACATTCGCCTTCGCCGCAAGCTTCTTTGGTGCCGAAGAGCTTCAAACCGTCGCGCAAGAAGTGCAAGAGGCTCATCGTCGGGTCAATATCGCGGATAACTTTACGCCCGTTGACTTTCAGGCTAAGGGTTACTTTGCGTTTTCCGGATTCAATGTGTTCGGTGTACATAGAGCAATCTTTATTGTCTTCCATGTTTCTCCTAACTGATAAGGCTGAGCAAACCGCGTTTGAGCAAGGCGGAAGCCATTGCCAGGCGGTATGCGGCAGAGGAACGTACGTCCGAAATCGGTTTGATCTGTTCCTTAATTTCTTCGGCAGCCCAGAGAATAGTTTCTTCCGAGATACCGCGTTGATTGATTTTGTCTTCAAGGGCAAAAAGCCTCAATGGGGTTGGGGCGACTGCACAGATTCCGATGGCAACCTTGCCGTCCGCTTTGAGGCGACTGGCGACACCGACGGTTGCCAAATCGTGCCCGCGAAGGCGTGCCTGGCGCAGGTAGATGCTTTTGTCAGCCTCGCCCGAGTCGGGCAATTGAACCGATACGACGAGTTCGCCTTTTTGAAGAACAGTTCGCTTGACGCCGGTGAAGAAATCTTGCAAGGGAATCTGGCGCATGCCTTCAGGTCCGGCGATGTTTACCAAAGCATCATAGACCAAAAGGGCAGGTGGCAGGTCCGCACCCGGGGAAGCGTTGCAAATGTTGCCAACTACGGTCGCACGGTTGCGCAGCTGGAAGGATGCCAAAGCGGCAGCGGCTTGATTGAGCGCAGGATACTTCGCTTTAACAATTTCTGAGTCGACCACCCGATTGACATTAACAGAAGCGCCGATTGTCAAACCAGCGCCTTGTTTAAATTCAAATGTAGTTGTTTCGGGGAGGGCCTTGATGTCAACAATATGTTCGGCATCAATAAGGTTTCTGCGAAGCAAAATCATTAAGTCGGTTCCACCTGCGAGAATAAAGGACTTATCTTCTCTTTGCAGGTAGCTGACAGCTTCGCCGAGGTCCTGGGGCTTGTAGTATTTAAATCTACTTAGCATTAAAAGCCTCCTTTGATGATTGCCATATATTTGCTAAATTAGGTTTTAATATATGGTGCTTAGGGTAAAAACCAATTTCTGGTAATTTAAGCTATTCTATCACATGGATTGCTAAGACCACTTGTTAATAGCAACAATTATTATCCCAATTTAGCTTGCTTAGTTATAAAATTTTACAGCCACTTCTCTTCTTGAGGGCTTATTGCCAGACTGAAATTATTTCGATAGAGAGAGGCGATGGCAAGCAGCTTGTTTTCAGAATTGGGTAACCCAAACAGCTCAAAACCGACCGGAACGCCCAATGGTGCCTCAGCACTTGTTTCTTCGGATATCTCCGGGATGAGGATGGAAGGAAAGCCGCTTATCGCAGCCAGGGCACCGTTGCGTTGTTTTTGTGATTCTCCGGCTTTGCATACCAGTTGCTGTTGATGGGGGAAGATGATGGCGTCCAAATTTTCCCGTTCAAAAATTGCTTTTAACTGGTTTTGGAGAGCTTCACGTTTCTTCATGCGTTCTTTGTATTCGTCTGAGTTTATATCCAAACGATTTGCAAGTTCCAAATTTTCTTTAATTCCGGGATGATGCAAGCCGCTTTCAAGAATCGCCTGAATGCTCGGATAGGGTGCATTTACCGATTCAAGATAAGCGTTGAGATGGGCTTTTAGCTCATATAGATGAACACTGACCTCACTAACCAGTTGGGCACTGTCAATTTTATCTTCAAGCTCAAGCAGCTGAACTGCGCCACGGTTGTTCTGCAATTGAAGCCAATTCTCGTAAACTTCTTGCATAACTTTATTCACTGGTTCGTTGATTGGCTCGCTGCCGTAAAAGCTGCGCAAAATGCCAATTCTCCATCTTTTGTTCGGCTCAGGTTTAGCAAAAGTTTTGCCTGAAATCACGCTCAGAACGCGTTCGGCATCATCAAGATCGCGCGCCATTGGTCCGGCTGTGTCTTGTGTGAGCGAATAGGGTACGATGCCGTCATCGCTGACCAAGCCAACGGTAGGACGAATGCCGAAGAGGTGGTTTGCGCTCGATGGGGAGCGGATGGAATTGATGGTGTCGGATCCAAGCCCTACCAAGCCAAAATTCGCCGCCAGAGCTGCGCCGGTTCCACCGCTGGAGCCACCGGGTGTCCGGCTGAGATCCCAGGGATTAAGCGTTTGACCTTTGATTGAGCTGATTGTTTCGCCCCAAATTGCGAATTCGTGCAAATTGGTCTTTGCCAGGATGATTGCCCCGGCTTTTTTCAGGCGTTTGACGATTTCGGCATCTTTGCCGGTCGAAAAATCTTTCAGGCTGAGACTGCCGGCTGTGGTGGGCAGTTCTTCGGTTTCGATGTTATCTTTCACCAAGACCGGTACGCCAAGCAAGGGGATGTTTAGAGCTATCTGCTCTCGTAAAAGTTCTGTTTTTCCTGAATGCTGACGGATTAGCTCATCACAAATTTTTGCTTCTTCGATTGCATTTGGATTGATGCTGATGATGCTCTTTATTTTGCCGTCATAGCGATCAATTCTGTCAAGATAGAAACGCACCAGTTCTTCGACAGTCAACTTTCCATCGAGCAGGGCATCGTGATATTGGGCGATTGTCAGTTCTCTCAAATCCAGCATGCAATAATTCTAACCCAAAACGGGAATCGGGGAGCTGGGGTTAAAGGAAACAGGAAAAAGGAAAAACAGGAAAACAGGTAACAGGAAAAAGGAAACAGAAAAAAAGGAAACGGAAAAAGGTAAAAGGAAACGCGGGAATGGTGAGTGGGAAAAAATTCTCTCGTACGGAAAAGACCCTATAGCACCCGATGTGAAGCGAGCGGTCTGTCCTTTTCCTCCTGTCACTTGTTTGTCTACGGGCGGACGAATGGCAATTCGTCCGCCCGGGTCTGAGGTTCGAATTCAATCTCGTTGTTATTGTTTAAGTATAATCGGCAAGAAGATGCCGATACCATGCTCCTTCACTGTGAAAAGCCAGCTGTAATTCTGAATGAGAGGATTATCATTGAGATCCAAAATCTCTGTCGTCAGGCTTACTGTATAAGTCCTTCTCTGGTTTAATGGAGCGAGCAATTGAATTGTTAGCAGGTTTATTACCGGATCAAAAGTGGCTTTAATCGGGATAACATCTCCTCCACTTTCCATTACGGATACGCTGGAGGAGCTTATTGTTTCCTCCTGCACTTTTTCGCTTAATTTTGCTACAATGATCGGCGCGTACACATCTCCTTCAGGGATGGTACGGATTGGCGATTCGGAGTATTCCACATCTGTTTCCTGGTCTTCCGGCATTACCCATAGAACACTCGGACCAGTATTATCTCCGTCCGATAAAACATTAATTGTCACCTGAGCCGGTTGACTTGTTTCACCATCCAAACTAACGCTGAAAGTGAAGAAGTCAGTACCACTGAAGTTCTCTATAGGTGTGTAGGTCAGGTTTGGCAGCTCCCCTTCCAGCGTACCACCAAGCGGCAGGCTTTCCAGGTTGTAGCTCAGGCTGCCAGCCGGGCGACCTGCAAGGGTGATTGCAAGTGGGGTCATGTAGTTAGTTTCGAGCTGCATCGGTGTTGCAGCGAGGGGATAAATGAGATTTACCCAGGTATTGGTTGGGGTTTCTTCGGGTACGCTCGGGAAGTAAACAGTCGCCTGGTTGACTACTGCGCTTCCGATTGGCAAACCTGGTTTCAACTGGGCTGTGTAGGTAACCTCCGCCTCGGATGTTGGATCTCCCTTTGGACCAAGTTCTCCAATGTACCAAGCTATTTGACGTTCAGCCGGGAGGTAAACTCCCCCGTCATTGATTACAAGCGTGTCTTCATCTAATTGTTCCGGAAGGTCATTGAGGATATAGACCCCATAGGCATCACCTTCGCCTTCGTTTTCACAAGTGATGCGATAGTCCATCAATTGTTCCGGGAGGACATCTCCAAGCGGGCCGTAAATCGCGTTAGGGTCTTTTGCTACCCGGATTGTCAGGTCACTACACTTGGTCTTACCGCCATTAATGCTGTTGGATGAGCAAGTGGAGTCATTATTCATTTCCGGACCAACCATGCTCATGGCAAGTATGAAATCCTCAACACAGGGTTTGCATCCGCCCCTGTTACCGTAACCAGCCACACATCGATAGCCATACCCGCAAGGATCCGTACTATTTGGGGTTGGGGGAAATGAAAGTGAGGAGGCATCGCAGACGTATTTGTTGCAGCTGGTATTCCCCATAAGAGTTGATGGTGACCACAATATTTCGCCAGCATTGCAGCAGCCGGTTTGAGGGTTGGTCTTACAGCTTTCGTGGCATAGATAAATCTCATGTGCCTTATCAGCTGCTTCGTAAACAGCGAAGGCTGTCACAGCAATCCCGCCAAAGACAGGGATTCCAAACAGCCAGACGGCTGCGCCTTTAGCCGCATCTTTCATCATCTCAACAGAGATTTTTTTCATGGTGCAGTTGCGCATACAGCGGGCGTAGTTGCACTCTACCATAATGCTGTTCACATCCTGGGGATCATCCCATGTTCCCCACATCGTGCTTTCCAGAGTTAGCAAATCGGTAGTTTGACCGCCTGAAACATCTTGAATTGAGAAGTAAGTACTCCCGTCCGATGTGGATGCTGAGGCATAACCGTCCTCCTCCAGGCTGATAAAGCGGGCGGTTCGTTTATCTGGCGTGCGCATTGTGACCAGATAAGTAACTTTTCCACCTTCAAAGAAGTTTTTGTGTGCTCCTCTGAATTCAAAACCATTTGCAATTGCCTGGTTATATAGTGCAGAAAAATCAGGACTTGCAGGGATTGTGGAAGCTTCAACTCTTATTGTGCCTTCTAACTCGTCTTTGTCAAAATTGAGGTATTCATCAAAATTAATTGCCTCGCTCTGATAATTGCTGCCAGCCAGAACGGTGTACGATCCGTCCTGATAACTACCTGGCAGCCCCCAATCAAAACGCACACGCGCGGTCAACATCCCATGGGATCCTGGGTTGATATTGCCTAAGACCCAAAAAACCTGATGCCTGGCTGGCCAGTAGGTGCCGCCTGATGTGCTACTGATATATTCTCCTCCCAAGGGTAGTTGAATTACAGCTATGGCGCCATAGACCGGTTCAGCCTGCAGGTTCAGATACTGTATGGCGTAATCGTTCACTTCTCCCGGGCTGATTGTTGCCGGACCGGCTGTGCTGACCCACATATCCCCAACCAGTGCCTGATCTTCAGGCGGAGCTGTCAGGAAGGGATCAAAATTGACATAGTCGTCTACCGGATTTCCCAAGCCGTCTGGGTTCAAAGTGGCATGGTAAGGTCCGCTTGGATGTCCCCAATAGTTATAGTAGGCATTAATGGCATCTGTGCTAAAGCCTCCCCAATCAATCCCAAGAATTGAGTTGTCGTAAATTTCATTGTAAACAATGCTGGTGGTTGCGTATGTAGGAGCATATGCAAAAATGCCAGTATCATTGTCATGGATTTTGCAGTTCTGGATAATGGAGTTAGTTGGAGGGGTCGTAGAAGTAGCGCCTATAAGAAGTCCTTTGACAGCAAGGGACACTTCAGAATGTCGCAGGATGAGGGTCCCCATGTAATTTTGTATACCTGTCCAGCTTGACGCACCGGAGTGGGCAGTAAAGATGATTGGTTCATCAGCTGTGCCAAGAGCGAACAACGATCCTCCTTTTTTTACATTTAGCGTTTTATTAAGATCAAAACCCATCCTTGTTCCAGGTGTAATTGAAAGAATTCCGCCAGATTCTACGTTGATTGTATCAGTTACATGTACTGGAATACCAGCTTCAGCCAGATCCCATTCTCTCCCTGCTGTCACGCTGCATCCGGGGAGTTGGAGTTGATTCCCTGCCCCTTCGGCATTATTATTTGCTGTGATATTTTTTGCTGTGATGGATCCATCACAGAGCCAGTAAACAGCTGACCCCGGGTGATTGTTAATCGTCAGATTCTCGAGGATTGGGTTAATCCTTACGGCATTAAGATGGATAGCCTGATGGTCAGGCCAATACGTTGAGGAAGAACCGTTCTCTTCAATCAGCAGGTTTTTCAAAGTCAGGTTAATCGCGTTACTTGAAGCTCTGATACCAGACCAACCGTTGCCACTGACGATGCCGCCATCCATGTTGAAATGCAGTTCACCACCACTGCTAGTTTCAAGACGGATCCCCTCCTGGCTGTTATCAATGATATTCACATTCGTTAGGGTGGCGGAAATGCTGTTCTGCGGCCCGGCGCTAACGCGGACACCATTTGCACCCATATTGTGGAAGGTGCTATCGCTGACCCGGATCCCGTCCGCCTTT
This sequence comes from Anaerolineaceae bacterium, assembly GCA_017995665.1. Classification (GTDB taxonomy): domain Bacteria; phylum Chloroflexota; class Anaerolineae; order Anaerolineales; family Anaerolineaceae; genus Mesolinea. The sequence goes on from JAGOIM010000038.1 coordinate 7,113, forward strand.
ATCAGCAAGCCACTAAGATAGGCATCGGAACCGCTCAGATCGCAATGTGTAATCTGACCATGGGAGCCGTATTCGAATTGTATGCTGCTGTTTGCGATGGTCACTGGCAAATCAGATGTACCTTCAATGTTCAAAGTCGCACCGCTACCCACCAAGAAGTAAATGGGGTAAGACCAAGCCAGGTCAAGCTCGGCGCCTGCCGCTATGGTCAGCGTGTGAGGAGAAACCGGATTAATAGGACAAACGTTGCTTCCACAAGTGAATCCTGTCGGAGCGCCGCCCAAAGTAACATCTCGGTTAAGCGGTCCAACAGGTATCACCACCTGATTGCGATTGTTATTGGTAAAGGTCAGACTTGTGTATGTCGGCTGCATATTGATGGTATTTTGCTCTATGGCTGCTGCCGGGTAGGTGGAGTTTTTGCTGTCGTTGTTTTCAAAAAGCGTGTTTTGAACCAATGGGGTCAAACCATCGCCATCTAAGAATAATCCGGTAGTTTCTCCATTGATGATCGAGGAGTGATTCAGACTCAAGTTCGCTTTGCGGACATCCAGTTGCGCCCGGTTATAACAGGAGTTGTAATTCGGATCTCCAAAAGCCCAGTTGCAAGCGTCCGAGCCGGCGTAACGAATATGAACATAATCCATTGTAGCGATGCTGTTTTCCCGCAGGACGATGCCCCACCAATCACCCGGATAGGCAGTGTTGTTGCCGCCGCTGTCAGAGTTATCGTTCGTGGCGGTGAAAACAACGGGAGATGTCTGGTTGCCAATGGCAATCAGTTCCCCGGAAATGATCATCCCTGAAGTGCCGCTGCCAAACTGGATTACTGTGCCAGCCTCGATTGTTAATGTGACGCCAGCGTTTACAGTAACGACACAACCGGCTGCCTGGTACACATTATCCGCGGTCCAAGTTCTATCGGAATTGATAATGGGGGATGTGCAGAGATTGATTGTCTCAAACAATTGGCTCTTGCTTTCAGAAATTAGTCCTTTGGATGAGACCGGTGTAATTGGTGAGGCAGCTGAAAGGATGACACTCGCCATGAGAATGACCGTGATTACCATTCGGCTTAGTTTGAATAGATTGATACTGGAGATCGACAATGGTTTTTTTTGAAACGAGTTTTTCATGATTACCCTTTCTTTGAGTCGGATCTTATGAAATTGTAAATAGAGGTATTAAAAGACTGAGCTATTATGCTCATGCTAGATTAGGAATGGTAATGGGAGTTCTTGGATAGAATATATCATAATATTGTATGTTTGTCAAGCATATTGAACAACCGATTTTTGCGGGAATCGGGGAGCGGGAAACGGGGAGCAGGGAGCGGGCGAAAAAAACCTTTCGCAGGAAAGTGCCCTATAGCACCCGAAGCGAAGCGAGCGGTGTGCGCTTTCCTTTTGTGCACGAACGGGAATCTGGTAATAGGTAACGGGTAATAGTAAAAAGGACCTCGTCTTGTGGTATATTTACAGTCTCAGAGCGCTTATTCATGAAATTGTCGTAAGCGTTTAACAATGAATTTGAAGGTTTTTTTCGTTACAATTGTAGAAGCACGAGGAGCGAAACTATGCTAGAAGCATTAAAAGTTCGCTTAGGTGATATCCTCAAATTCGATTTACTAAATGGTGCCGAGGTTATCGCCGGCGATTCCGGTTTAAACAATGAAATAACTTCCGTCAACGTCATGGAAGTGCCGGATATTGTTGATTGGGTGCGTCCCGGTGAGTTCCTCCTCACCACGGCTTATTCCCTCGCAGATAATATTGAAGAATTCAACAACCTCATTCCCAGTTTTGCGGAAAGAGGTGTTTGTGGGATGGGGCTAAAGGTCAAGCGTTATATTAAGGAATTGCCCGAAAGCGTCATCCAAACTGCCAATCGCCTCAACTTCCCGATTATCGTTATCCCTCAAGGAGTTTCGTACGGTGAGTTGATGAAGGAAATTTTCACCTACATTGTCGGGAAACAAACCCGTTTGCTTGAACAAATCAACAGCTTTAATAGTCAGATTCGCGATATCATGCTCAAACGAGGCGGAATGGAAGAATTTGCCGAGCTGATTAGCAAGGTAATTGAATGCCCTGTCCTCATTTCTGATCAGATACACAAAAGCTATGTGGTTTATTCGAAAGATAAAAAATGGAAGACAATTCTTGACCGCGTTGTGCCGGCGACAATTGACCATACGATTATTTCTGACCAGCCCAATCTGACCGAAATCAGCACCAGCTTTGACCTTATCGACGGAGAAAAGGTCAAGCGTTATAGCATCCCGATTTTCTTTGAAGAACATCTTTATGGGCATGTCTACATTTGGGATATCAATCAATCTGTCAACCAGAGTAATTTGTTCGTGATCCAATCGGCAACTTCACTTTTAGCTTTGCATATTGTCAGCAAACTAACCGTAACCCAACGAGAAAACGTCCATCGCACTAATTTTTTGGAACTTTTGCTCAGCAAAGAGCCGGAGGCGCAAGCCAAGGCGATTATGGATGCGGAATATTATGGTTTTGACCCGCTTGCCTGGCATCGATGTCTGGTTCTGAGGCTCGATTATCAGGACCATAAGCGGTCGGTTTCCTTGTTGACCAGGAGGATTCAAGAAAGCAGTCTTTTGCTTACCGGCATCCTCAGCCAAATACAAAGAAAAGCCTCTACACCCTTTATTTGGGCAAGCCAATCTGACAGCATTTGCTTTTTACTCGAATTTGATCACAATCAAAGCCCGGAGATGCGCAGCCAACAAAGCCGTCATTTTGTCTATCAGCTGCTCGAAATAGCCCGCCAATTAAATATCGAGGAGTATTGTTTCATTGGGATTGGGCAAACTTATGAAGGCTACGACAGATTGCACAACAGCCTCCACGAAGCCCAGCAAGCTGTTCGAATTGTTGCAAGCAGCCGTCTCAAAAACCAACAGCATTATGGCTTTTTTGAGGATATGGGAGTTGCCCGGCTTTTTGGCAATCCGGAAATTCGGGATGATTTGCTTAATTATTCTGAGCAAATTTTGGTGCCCTTCATGCTCTATGATGCCGGACATGACAGCAAGTTACTCGAAACAGCCCGGGCTTATTTTGAGCATGGCGGCAATTTGCGCAAAATTTCCGAAGTGCTTTTTACACACTATAACACCATCGTCTATCGCATCAATCGGATTAATGAGGTCCTGAAAATCGACCTAAAAGACCCCGAAACGGCCTTTGCCATTCAACTGGCGCTACGAATCAGGGATTTAAATGAATAGAATGATGATTAATTTGAACGCAAAACTTTTGGCTGATGACTTGCGCGACTTCCTCGAAATTTCGCAAGGTCAACTGGCTTTGGTAGATTCGGTTTATCCTCACGCGGTGAATTTAAGCTGTGTCGATCAGCTGATTACGCTAACCAATCAGGAAGATATCACGCCAATGGGGATTTTGCTTGAGGGCGTGGATAACTTTGTGCCCATCATAACCGAAGTTGATCAATTCAAACTTATGCCCGAAGCTTTGTCTGCAATTAGCGGTTCGCTTCTATTAAATATAAGCAAGGCTGAAATTTGGGAAAGCAAGATAGCGATTGATAAAGCGCTCAAATCCCGTAAGGATATCGTTGACGATATCGACCGACTGATAAACTGGCTGAGCCAAAAACCTGCTTTGGGATTATTACCCCTTTTGGGAAGATTGACAAAAAGAAACGATCAAATTTCTTCCGGGAAGAGCAACCTCTACAGCCGCCATATTGCTGACGAACTGAGTGATTTCAATTTGGCAATGCAAAGCGAGGATTGGCAAAAGGCTTTAGAAATCAGCGATAAATTAATCGGTTTT
>JAGOIM010000039.1 GCA_017995665.1 Anaerolineaceae bacterium
GGTTTACAATTTCAGTTGCACCGGGGAGAAAAAGAAAGCTTTCTTTGATGCCATCTTGCAAAACAACTTGGGTTTGCTTCCCGGCTTCATTCAAAGCATTGGCAAAGGCAAGCGCACTCCCAATTGCATCGCCGTCAGGTCGAATATGGGACATGACAACGATTTTCTGCGCATTCTTAATTTGGTTCTTAATGATTGTGTCCATTGCCTTGCCTGCTTCCATCTTATTCCACTCCGTTGCTATCTTCATTTTCGACGTTTTCATCATCGAATTTTGGATGTTCTTCCTTTTGCCATTCCATCAGCAAGTTATCAATTCGATCAGCTCGCTCCGGCGTCGGATCCCATAAGAAGCGCAATTTTGGCATAACTCTCAGATCGATTTCTTGCGAAACTTCGTAACGCAGGAAACCGCGCGCCTTTTTTAAAGCATCCAAAATTTCATCAGCGCGTTCTTGCCCTTCGACGGCAGAAACATAAATATTGGCAAAATCCAGTTCACGGTCAACTTTGACATCGGTAATCGTAACGCCCAAGAGGCGCGGATCATCAACCTTTGCCAGCAATACCATTGACAAAATCTCTTTGATCCTGTCATTAATTCTTTTCATTCTTAATACAGAAGGCATTTTTCCTCCTCAATTGGTGGTCTTAGCCACCAAATTTTTCTATCACGTAACATTCCAACAAGTCGCCGGCTTCAAAGTCTTCATAATTCTTAAAGGTGATTCCACATTCCATCCCTTCGCGAACATCACGGACTTCTTCCTTCTCACGGCGAATCGCGGCAATTTCTACTTTAGCAATTTCTTCACCGGCACGATTAATTTTAACATGGGCATTGCGCCTGAATTCACCGCTCAAAATACGGCAACCGGCTGCAGTTCCGCCTTTTGAAACCTTGAATGTCTGCAATACGGCCGCCTTGCCAATCACACGTTCAACCATTTCGGGTTCGAGCATACCGGTCAGGGCTTTCTCGATGTCTTCGGTCAGACGGTAAATAATGCTGTACGTGCGGATTGAAACACCTTCGGTATCTGCTAAACGGCGGGCACCCTGGTCGATATTGACATCAAAGCCCATTACAATCGCATTCGAGGCTGCTGCCAGCATGACATCGCTCTCGGTGATATTTCCGGCTTCGGCGTGCAATACCTTGACATTGATATCTTTGTGCTGATCGCTCAATTTTTGCAATTCGTTCGTAATTGGCTCCAAAGAACCCTGAACATCGGCTTTCAAAATCAAACGCAATTCCTTCATCTCGCCGGCTTTATAGCGGCTGAAAAGTTCTTCCAAGGTTGCACGTTTGACGTTTTTCTTCGCTTCACGTTCCGTTTTGCGTTGGGTAACTATAGCCCGGCCTTCTTTTTCGTTCGCCACAACCTGGAACAAATCCCCAGCCTCCGGGACGGCATTCAAGCCCATAATCTGAACGGGTGTTGAAGGTGCGGCTTTGGTAATACGTTTGCCGCGTTGATCAAACATCGCCTTAATTTTGCCATTGGCTTCACCTGCGACAACCACATCGCCGACCTTAAGAGTGCCGTTTTGAACCAGCAGGGTTGCCAATGATCCGCGTGCTTTTTCGAGCCGGGCTTCAACCACAGTCCCGATACACTTGCCTTTGGGGTTGGCTTTAATCGTCAAATTATCGGCAACCAATAAAATTGTTTCGAGCAAATCATCCAAGCCGATCCGGTTTTTAGCGGAAACGGGAACAACAAAAGTTTCGCCATCCCATTCATCAGGTTGCAAACCGATTTCGGCCAACTGACGCTTGACGCGGTCAGCGTTGGCATCGGCTTTATCGATTTTGTTTAATGCAACAATAATCGGAACCTGGGCTGCTTTGGCATGGTTTGTCGCTTCGCGTGTTTGTGGTTGGACGCCATCTTCGGCGGCAACAACCAGGACGACAATATCCGCTCCCTGAGCGCCTCGGGCACGCATGGATGAAAAAGCGGCATGTCCCGGTGTATCAAGGAAGGTTAGTGGCTTCCCATTATGAACAATTTGATATGCACCGATATGCTGAGTAATCCCGCCCGCTTCGCCACTGGCGACGTTCGTGTTGCGGATTGCATCTAAAAGCGTGGTCTTACCATGGTCAACATGACCGAGAATAGTGATAACCGGAGGGCGGGCTGTTAAATTAGCTTCGTCTTCTTTCAAAATCACCCTGCGCCAAAGTGGCATCTCGCCAATATCTTCGGCAACTTCTTCCTCTTGTTCCAGTTGAGGTTCAAAACCAAGTTCTGTTGCCACAACGGCAGCGGCATCAAAATCAATCGTTTGATTGATACTCGCCATGACACCGTTGGACATCAGGATTTTGATAACCTGAACTGCACTGGTTCCCAGCTTCTCAGCCAATTCACGCACAACTATGCTATATGGTAATTGGATATTTGTATTTACTTTCTTGCCCATTCGTACCTCCATTTGCTAATCCGGCATTCCCTCATTTATGGCATGCGGTCTCTTGAGCAAGTTGTCGACTGACTGTTAAGCCGTCATTTGGTCCTCGTCGGAGTTACTCTTGGAGAGAGTCTCCGTATAGGCTTGTAATGCGGCTAAGTCTTGCTCGGAAATCGTTGTCCGTAAAGCCTTTGCCAATGTTCCCTTCATCCCTCGAATCCAACAGCTCTGCTGGTCGTGTAAATATGCACCACGACCGGGCAGTTTGCCGCTCAGATCGACCCTAACGCCTTCGTCAGTCCTTACCAAACGAATCAGATTCCGTTTAGGGAGGACTTCCCGGCAGCCAACGCAGGTTCGCTGAGGGATGTGTTTGGGTTTAATTTTACTTTTTGCTGCCACCTTAATGCTTTCTAATAAAAGCTAATAATATTTCACACTTAATCATAACAAGATTCGACTTGTTTATGACCAATTATTATCCCATTCATCTTCACCTCTGCGGTGTCTGTGAAGAATGTCAGTATCATTATCGGGGTCATATTCGTAATTTGAAGGACCGCGTTTTTTACCTTTTTTCTTCTTGGGTTCAATGAGCTTTCTCATGTCATCGTCTTCTTCAACATTCACGCTCTTGAGAAGTTCTTCGAAAGTCTTCTCTTCACCCACTTCCGCTTCATCCTCGGCTTTGACTTCAGTCACCGGTTCAACTTCAATGATCGGCTCTTTCACACTTTCTTCAATCACTTCAGGAATTTCAGTTTCGGTGACGATTTCTTCCTTAACAGGTTCAACCACTTCTTCGACTTCGAGAGCCGGGAATTCGAAGGAATTGGCAACTTCGATAATTTCATCAAAGACTTTTGTGCTAATTCCAGCGTAGCTTAAAATAGCATCCGGGTCAGTTTTGGTCACAAAGATGAGGTCGCCAAAGGTTTCCAAACCACTTGCTTGCAAAATAACCTTGATATGCTCTTTGATACCGGGAACGTCGTAAATGGACATCTCGTAAGCACGTGGGTCGATTGTATCCTTGATGGCTTTAATCTCAGCCAATTGGGCATCAGCCTCTTCTTTGCGGTCTGCTTCACCACGTCGTTCAACACGATCAACAAAGCGACTAATCAGCGCACTGTCATCCAGGCTCATCACCCGTCCCTCAGATTTCGCCTGGAGGAGTTCTTCAACGCGCACCATATTATCTTTTTCTTGTTCAGCCAAAGCTGCCAGGCTTTCATCTTCACGAAGTTTAATCAAAGCCTTTGCGGCGGCTTCGGAAACACTCATAATATCGATTCGCCAGCCGGTCAGTTTGGCAGCCAAGCGTGCGTTTTGACCTTCACGGCCAATCGCCAGGCTCAACTGATCTTCCGGGACGACCACTGTGGCTGTCTTATGCTCGTTCACTGAAGGATTCAAATAAACGCCCAAAACGCGAGCCGGGCTAATTGCTTTGCTAATATAAACCGCAGCATCAGGGCTCCATTCGATTACATCAATTTTTTCATCATGCAACTCACGAACAATTGCCTGAATACGAACGCCACGTTGCCCGACACAAGCACCAACCGGGTCAATCCCCTGCTGGGTAGCCGAAACAGAAACCTTAGCGCGTTGACCGGGTTCGCGGGCAATGGAGCGAATTTCAACGATACCATGATAAATTTCAGGCACTTCGTTTTCTAACAAGCGGCGCAAGAAATTACGATGACCGCGAGAAAGCTCAATGTACAAGCCTTTTTGACTGTCTTCAACGCTGACAAGATAAGCCCGTATGCGATCGTGAATATACAAACGCTCTTTGGGGATCATATCTTTGCGGAGCATAATCGCTTCTGCTTTCATGTCGAGACCGATTGTTGCCTGACGAGAATTAACCGCCTGAACAACGCCGCTGATAATCTCGCCAACCTGTTTGCTGTAATGCTCATATTGGCGTTGTCTTTCGGCATCACGAATCCGCTGTTGAATAGCCTGTTTGGCAGTCTGGGCAGCAATCCGCCCAAAATCATGTGGGGTCGATTCCACCATTACCAAATCACCAATTTGGCAATCAGGGTAATTAAGACGGGCATCTTCTAATAAGACCTCAGTACGATCGTCCGTAATTGAGTCTGACACTTCTTTTTCAGCAAAAACGCTGATTGAACCGGTGTCAAAATCCATGACAACCTGAACATCCTGGGCTGCAGAAGCGCCGACAGCTTTCCGATAGGCCGAAACCATCGCAGATTCGAGAGCGGTCAAAATGACTTCTCTTGGCAAACCTCGTTCTTCCAGGACTTCATTGAAGGCTAATGCAAATTCGCTTTTCATGCTTTTTTTCTCCAAAAAATAAAGACAATCTCAGTTCTAACAAAAAAAGTGGACTACTGCCCACTTTTCGAATTGAAAAGTATAGAACTGACTTACGAGAAAATAATAACATATCCGGGAACAAAAATCAAGCTGTACACGAGACAGACTGTGTGGGGGTCAGCACATGGTATACACTTCATGAAGAGAAAACTGAGAGCAGGACTTTCTTTCGTATACGTTAAGGCCCAGCAATCCAACCCGCCACCTAAAATCGCCAACCACTCGTTGTCCATTGTCTTTCTAAAACTTTTCTTCATTTAATGTAAAATCAAACTATCAGATAAACCAAATCGGAGGTTGGCATGGCAGACGAAAAACTCAAGACAAACCCAAATTTATCAGGCAATCCAGATCGTTTTCTTTGGTGGAAGCATGGGATCATCTATCAAATTTATCCGCGTTCATTTCAAGATACAAACGACGATGGAATTGGCGACATCAATGGCATAATTCAACACCTCGATTACATTCAGGCTCTTGGCGTAGATGGCATTTGGCTCTCGCCAATCAACCCATCACCCGATGTTGACTTTGGCTATGACGTCGCTGATTATCATACAATCGACCCGAAATTTGGCAATTTGCAAGATTTTGACCGCTTGCTAAAAGAAGCTCACAAACGCGATTTGCATATTATCATGGACCTCGTTCTCAGTCATTCTTCAGACCAACATCGTTGGTTCCAGGAATCACGAAAATCCAAAGACAATCCTTATCACGACTGGTACATCTGGCACGACCCTGCCCCGGACGGTGGTGTTCCAAACAATTGGCAATCAACCTTCGGTGGTGGTGCCTGGGAATATGATCAGAATCTCAACCAATATTATTATCATATGTTCACCAAAGAACAGCCCGATTTCAATTGGCGCAATCCCGAAGTCCGCACTGCTCTTTTGAACGTTTTCCGCTATTGGCTGGATAAGGGTGTCGATGGTTTCCGCCTCGATGTTTTTAATAATTTTTTCCAAGACCAAGAGTTTCGCAACAATCCCAAGAGCGAAGGTTTTGGCATTCGCAGGCTTGTTCATAAATTTGACGCCCAAAAACATATTTACGACACAAATCAACCCGAAATGATTGGTGTGGTTGAGGAAATACGCGAAATCATGGACAGCTACCAGGATCGCTACGTTGTCGGTGAAACTTTTGCCGTCGATTCTGCCGAAGCCCGCCGATATATTGGGCCGAAGCGCTTCCACGCCGGCTTTGACTATCGCTTTTGTAAATCACCCTTCAAGGCTCGTGCCTATGGGCAGGCAATTCAATATTGGGATGCGCTTCACGGAGAGGAAGCCTGGCCCAATTATTTCCTCAACAATCACGACACCCCTCGTTCAACCACCCGTTTTGCCAAAGGCGAAAGCGACGCTATCCCCAAGTTGCTTTTAGCCATGCAGCTAACGCTTCGAGGAACGCCTTACCTCTATTATGGCGAAGAAATCGGGATGCGCGATGTAAGCCTGAGCCGTTCCCAAATTCAAGATCCGGTCGGAAAGCGTTATTGGCCCTTTGAAAAAGGTCGGGATGCTTGCCGCTCTCCAATGCAATGGAACGCACGACCAAACGCCGGTTTCAGCGCTGGCAATCCCTGGCTGCCGGTTACCGGAGATTACAAGGTGCGCAATGTCGAGTCTCAACTAAACCAAGCTTCTTCAACCCTCAGTTTTTACAAAGACTTAATCAAACTCCGTAAAGAACACCCGGCTTTGAATGCAGGCAAAATTAATTTGATAGATGTTGAAAATGAAGATTTACTCGTTTATGAGCGGATTGAAGGCTCAGAACGAATGCTAATCGTCCTCAATTTCTCTCGGCGAACTCAAACACACCAGTTACCTGTCGAAAATTACAATCAATGGGAATTGTTGTTCACCGGCAACGAAGCAATCACCAGCCAAATGTCGGAAAATGAGCTAAACCTGCCCGCTTATGGCTTTGCAATTCTCATCTCGAGGTCGGAATAGGAGAACAAACTGGAAGATAAGCCATTTTCTGACTTCAACAATGCTCCTTGGGTCAGAGCGGATGAACCCGCTACGCTTTTGACGCAAGCATTGCCTTTGGAGCGTTATTTCCCTCCATATCAAGAGGGGATGGTCAGGAATTGGCTATCTTCTTACGCTAATCCGGGAGATTATCTTCTCGATCCTTTTGGGCAAAACCCATTCACAAGCCTCGAACTGGCAAGGGCCGGCTTTCGAGTTCTGGTTTCAGCCAATAACCCCATCGCCGCTTTTGTTTTACGCGTTTTAGCTTCTGCCCCGACAGCCAAAAGCATAGATTTGGCTTTAGCTCAGCTCAACCAAAACCGAATGCGTGATGGTTCGACAATCGAAGAGGCGATAATGCGTCTCTACAGTTTCCCTTGCCCCAATCCGGGATGTAGCGGAATTTTTGAAGTTGAGAGCTTCATCTGGGCAGAAAACGCACAAAAACCACATTTGGCAATTGGAAGCTGTTCCCAATGCGACTTGCAAGGTGAGGTTGAACTTACCCAATCAATCCAGGAAGCTTTTCTTAAAACACCCTCTTATCCCCTTACCCGTTCTCAAATTTTAGAAAAAGTTGCCGGGCAAGATCTCAACTTTCGCCGAGTGATTGAAGAAGTGATTTCCTTTTATACACCAAGAGCTTTGGTTTCCTTGAACCTGCTGCTCACAAAAATTGAGAGCAGCAAGCTAAACCTGGAGCAAGAAAACCTTCTGAAAGCCCTATGGCTGACGGCAGCCGATCAGAGCAACCAACTTTGGGCTTATCCAATCGGAAAAAATCGCCCCAAACAGTTGCTTCGTCCGCCCCAGTTTCAGGAAATGAATGTTTGGAAAGCCTTTATCAGATCGGTAAAACTTTGGCAAACAGAAACCGAAGAGGTGAAATGCCGCGAATGGCCCAAACGGCTTCCCCCCGGTGGTGGAATCACGCTCTTTGATGGCCGTTTGCGCGAATTGCCTAAACTACCCGAAGCTGGTTTGATTAAAGCCGTCCAAAGCTCGATCCCAAGGAGGAACCAAGCCTGGTGGAACCTTTCAGGTTTGTGGAGCGGCTGGTTATGGGGGAAAGAAGGGGTGAAAACCATCAAAAACAGTTTGCTCAAACAACGCTATGACTGGACCTGGCACAGCCATGCCCTCAAAAAAGTTTTGTCTTTGCTCCCCAACCTGATTTCACAAAATACGCCGGTTTTGTTGATGACCGGAGAACTGGACAGCCTCTACCTGCTCGCAGCAATGCTGGGACCCAATAACGCCGGGCTGAAACTGGAATCGCTTAGCCTGGATGGGGAAATGGAGACTTTGCAATCTTGCTGGAAGCTTCCCACAATCACCAAAGCCTCTTTGAACGCCCGGTTGCCCGACCGTTCTATTCAGGAAAGCGGAGCTGCCTTTCTCAATCAACTCGGCGAGCCCAGTCACTGGCTTCGGCTCTTCACCTATGCTTTGGCAGACCAAATTAGTCTGGGCAAATTAAACGACCGACCACGCGAAGGCGAGATGCTTAAAGAAATCGCCGGAGATTTTGCCAAAGCCCTCAATGATTTTAGCGTTTTCCAACGTTTCAACCCCGGCACTTCCCCCGAGAGCGGTTTCTATTGGCTGGCAAAACCCGCCGCGAACACAGCCGGAATGGCTGACCGGGCAGAAGAAATTGTTCTTCATAGTTTACGGGGCCATTCTGAATTGTCTCAACAAGAAATTTATGCCCGCCTTTATGAAAACCTGCCCGGAATGCTCACACCTACCGATGAACTCGTCCAGAATATCCTTGAATCCTATGCCAAAGCAGAACAAAGGGAAAAGGCAACTTTCTATTGTTTAAATGAAAGGGAGATTGAAATAAAACGAGAGGAAGATTTGAGCGAAATGCAAGAACTGCTGATGTCCCTCGCAAAAAAGCTTTCTTTTCAAGTTGAACAGCTGCTGGAAAGGCTCAGTTGGCTCAACCGAGATGGTTCGGCGCTCTTCAGTTTCTTTCCAATCGCCACCGCCGAAGTTTCCCAAGCGATCAAACGCAATCAAGATCTGCCCGGGCAAAAATTTATCGTTTTGCCGGCAAGTCGCTCTAACCTGATTTCTTATAAACTAAAGCGCGATCCTAATCTGCGCATGCTCAAAGGCGAAAACTGGCATCTGGTCAAATTCCGCCAAATTCGCAACCTTTCTGCTAACCCGAACCTCAGCCGCGAAAATTTCCTCAAACTCATCATGGAAGACCCCCCGGAATTCCAAAGCTCACAATTAAGCCTTTTTTAAAATTAAAGGTCGACTCTCATGGCAAAGCCTACCTTCCGGTTTGGAAATTAAGGCGTCACACATCGAAAACCGACATTGTAATATCGGTAAAGCGGATTATGTTTGGAGCGATGAGCTGAACGGATATAAGTAGCATCGTAATACCAACAGCCACCACGAATTGTCTTAGATTGACCGGCTGTCGGGCCCATAGGATTATCAGTATCATCGGGATTATAACTATCGGCATACCAATCCTGGGTCCATTCCCAAACATTGCCTGCCATATCCATGGCACCATAAGGACTGACGTTTTGAGCATATGAGCCAACAGGCATTGTATCGCCTTCATTTTGATTGTAATTTGCCTTGTTTTTGTTTGGTTCAAAGTCTCCCCATGGATATCTTCTGCCATCAGTACCGCGGGCTGCTTTTTCCCATTGCGCTTCGGTGGGTAAATCACCGCCAACCCATTGGCAATAATCTCTTGCTTCATACCAATTAAGGTTTATCACCGGATGATTTGTATAAACAGGATTGTCATAATAGCGTTCCCTGGTGTTTGAAGTGTTCTCACCGCCAAATTGACAGGCACCTTCAGAGACGCACCTTCGGTATTGCCCATTAGTCACTTCATATCTATCAATATAGAAGCCGTCAACATCGACTGTCCTCACCGGCTTGGTATAGGTTAATTCAGTTGTACCCATTTCAAAGCTACCACCAGGCACGTAGAGAATTTCCATCCCGTCTTTTTCCCGTACGCTTTTTGATCCACTTGCCGGTTCACTCTTTTCGTCGGATTCCGCTTCTTCAGCTTGCTCAGAAGAGGAGACTTCTGTCTCTTGGCTGATAATTACATCCGGAGGATTTTGAGAAACTTCAGACAATTGAACTGGGCTTTCTGCCGGAGACTCTGGAATAAGCGTGAGGTTTTCATCATTTTTTGGAGCATCATTGTTCGAGGACCTCTCCTCAACCACATTGTCTATTGCCTGGTTTAACTGATCTTCAGGCACTTCGATGGTCACATTAATGCAAGCAGAAACCACTAATAAAACTATTATTGCTGTAAGAATAAATCGAATTTTTTTCATACTACCCTCTTTTTTGTTATCCAATATTCAAACGAACTGCAACTAACTATTTCCACCCATCATCTCTTCTGCTCGGACAAATTTTAACAATGCAATATATTTTCGTGAAACAAATGGGGGGATAAAATGGGCGCAAGAGGACTCGAACCTCCGAACCTGTGCGCAGCCCCCTCTGGGCTCGGATGTGAACCATCCTTCTGCCTCTACCTGCGAATCGGTGCAGAGGACTTGAACCACCGAACCTCACAAAAAATGGGCGCAAGAGGACTCGAACCTCCGAACCTGTGCGCAGCCCCCTCTGGGCTCGGATGTGAACCATCCTTCTGCCTCTTCCTGCATATGGGCGCAAGAGGACTCGAACCTCCGAACCTGTGCGCAGCCCCCTCTGGGCTCGGATGTGAACCATCTTTCTGCCTCTTCCTGCATATGGGCGCAAGAGGACTCGAACCTCCGAACCTCACGGATGTGAACCGTATAGACCGTTATCTGCCTTATCTACCTCATAGCTACTTGTTTTTGGTTATCCATGAGGTTTGAAAGGGGTGCGCCCAAAAGGTTATTTATTGGTGCTAATAAGTGCGT
>JAGOIM010000178.1 GCA_017995665.1 Anaerolineaceae bacterium
GAAGAATGCTTTTTTGCTTCAATCAAACTGCCAACTGAAGGTGTCAGCCCACCGGCAAAGCGCGCACTGTTGAGTTCAACCCGATTTGCTCCGGCTTTTTTTGCCCTGATAACGTCATCCGCCGAACCACAACAAATTTCAACTATTAACATAGTCACCTCAAATGATTCTGAATTTCTGAAAGGTCTTATAAACTGCATCGTCATCAACTGCCGGGGCGATATGGTCGGCAGCCGCTTTGGTTCCGTTTCGTGCACCGTCAACGGCCACCCCAATTCCGACATATTTCAACATGCTGATATCGTTATCACCGTCTCCAATCGCCAGGCATTCTTCGGGTATTAGGCCAAAACGCTCACAAAACACCCTTACACCAATATCTTTTCCACCGGATTTCGGAGCGAGATCTAAAGAGTAGGGATTCCAGCGAACAACCTGACACTCCGGCAAAGCTTCACGCAGTAAATCGTCCATATCTTCGCTGACGAAGGGAACAATCGAGAGGATGCCATCCTTATCAAGCGCCTCATCTTCCATGAATGGTGGAATAGGGGCGTTAAAAACTTCATGAAACAGTTTGGTGTTTTGGTCAAGACCATTAACCGTAATCAGGTCGCGCTGATGATATGAAGCCACAAAACCATGCTCTTTGCCAAGCCTTATCGTTTCTTCAACCCATTTTCGCTTGAAAGGCGCAAAACGCAAAACCGTTCCGTCCGGAAGATAGCAATATTGACCATTCACCGTCAGATAGCCGTCAAAGCTCAAACCAGCGACAGGGAGAATGCGGTCACCGGCTAAATTGCGACCGGTAGCGACAAAAACCTTGATGCCGTTTTTCCGAGCTTGCCTAATTGCCTCGACAGCGCTTTTGGGAATCAGACCTGTTGTTGGGCTGGTGAGGGTGTGGTCGATATCAGTGAAAACGGCTTTAATCTTAGGCATTGTCTTATTCTTGTTAATCCTAAGGTGAATTATAGCAAAGGATTGTAAGGAAAACGCACACCGCTCGCTTCGCATTGGGTGCTATAGGGCGTTTTCCTTTACCAATCTAAGGGAAAGGCAGTCCTTTTCCTTACGTGTTAGACCTTTGAAATCGTTACAAAGATATAGGGCCTGCGTTTGGTTTCTTCATTCAAATATGAAATCACCAAATTTTGAATTTCTTTTTGCATATTTTTAGCCGGAGAAAGCGTCATGCGGTGGATTCGTTTGCGCAATTCGTCAAACAAATCGGCTTCTGCTTCCTGGCCGATAAAACCGCGGCTGATCAGTTCAAGATCTTTATAGCTGCCATTCTCTTTATCCAATTCAAGGTTAACCAAAAGCACGCCATCCTGAGAAAGCATTGCCCGGTCGCGAATTGTCGAATGGTCAATATTGCCAACGCTGGTTCCGTCCACAAAGACATAACCGCCCGGAATGCGCTCGCCAAGTTTCAATTCACCATGGCTCAGTTCAATCACACGGCCATTTTGAACAATCGGAACTTGCTCTTCTTCCATGCCAACTTCCATTGCCAGACGTTTATGCTGGCGCAGCATGCGCGTTTCGCCATGCACAGGAATTAAATAACGAGGGCGAACCAGATGGAGGAGCAATTTCATCTCTTCCTGGTTGGCATGTCCGGAAACATGCACTGCTTCAATGTCTGAATAGATCACATCTGCGCCTTGTTCCATCAAACGATTGATGGCACGATAGACGCCCTCTTCATTGCCGGGAATCGGCGAAGAAGAAAGCACAACCGTATCGCCTTCTTGAATGGTAAACTGGCGGTTCGTGCCGTTAGCTAAACGCCCTAAAATTGAGGTCGGCTCACCTTGTGAGCCGGTGACCATCAAAACAACTTTGCTGATTGGCATCGAAAGTGCCTGGTCAATGCCGACAATTTGATTTTCATCATATTGCAAATAGCCCAGTTCTTTGGCGATTTTTGCGTTTTCAACCATGCTTAATCCGGCAAAACATACCTTGCGACCATAGCGTTGAGCGACTTCCAAAACTTGTTGAATGCGTGAAATCAAACTGGCGAAGGTGGCAATAATGATTCGCCCCTGAGCTTTTTTGAAAACGCGGTCAAAAGCAGCGTCGATAACCCGTTCGGATGGTGTCCAGCCGGGTCTTTCAGCATTGGTAGAATCGGCAAGCAAAGCCAAAACACCTCGCCCGCCCAATTCAGCCAGCTTTCCGTAATCGGTGGGTAAGCCATCCACCGGAGTATGGTCAAATTTATAGTCGCCGGTATGCACAATGATACCAGCCGGGGTTTCAATTCCCAAACCAACACCATCAGGCACAGAATGGCAAACATGGAAAAAATCAACCTTGAAAGGTCCAATCTGCACGGTTTCACCGGCATGGACGTTGATCAGGTTGGCTTCCTTTGCCAAATTGCGCCGGTTGAGCTTGTTTTTAATCAAGCCGTTCGTCAGCGGTGTGGCATAAACCGGGGCGTCAACATATTCGAGCAAATGCCCGATGGCACCGGTGTGATCTTCGTGACCGTGAGTAACAATAATGCCAACAACTTGATTGCGGCGTTCTTTAACATATTCGAAATCGGGAATGATATAGTCGATGCCAATCATATCGGCATCGGGGAACATCATCCCGGCATCCACAATCAGAATCTGGTTGTTTACTTCGTAAACGGTCATATTTTTTCCGACCTCACCCAGACCCCCGAGAGGGATAATTTTTAAATTCTTCTTTTTCATTTTTAATCCTTCATACAAAATAAACCGGCTATTGCCGGATAGGTTCAAAGTTATGGAAACAAGCAAAAAGCTCATTCCCCCGTGCGTAGTATAGCATAATCGAAAAGCAAGAGCAAAATTTATGAAGAAGGGGAGTTGAGAGCTTCAATTTATGCTTAAACAAGAAACCCCTTATCGTTAAGGGGTTTGGAATGCCGAAGGTGGGAATCGAACCCACATACCCGTAGGTACACGATTTTGAGTCGTGCGCG
>JAGOIM010000179.1 GCA_017995665.1 Anaerolineaceae bacterium
ACGAAGTTCATAAAGCCCTTGGTAATCACCAAACTGCTGGTTTTAGCACCACCGGGGAAGAAACTGACTCCTTCCAAAACAGCCTTGGAAGTGGAGGTAACCGGAGTGACTGCAGTTGCACAGAAGACCAGATCATTTCCAGGCGCAAGGTCGTCTTGCGTATAGACATCGTCTAATCGAATGCCCATGCTGATCAGTCGATCGCGGTCAGCTTCGTCTTTTGGTTTCCAAATAGCTTGCATTTTACCGCCCAAGAGCTTAACCGCTGCGGCAGAAATAACACCTTCGGGGGCAGCACCAATTCCCATGACGGCATGGACGCCAACGCCTTTGAACGAGCTAAAGACACAAGGCATCAGGTCGCCATCGGCAATCAAGCGCACGCGTGCACCGGTTGAGCGCAAACGAGTGATCAATTCTGCGTTGCGTGGTCTGTCGAGAACCGTGATTGTGAGCTCAGAATTATCACGCCGTTTGAGCGCTTTGGCTAAACGGCTCACATTTTCTTCCGGAGCAAGGCGGATATCGACATAGTCGGCGGCATCGCGTCCAACACAAAGTTTATCCATGTAGGTGTCGGAAGCACTGGTCAAGCCACCCTTTGGGGCAGCGGCAAGAACACAAACCGCACCTGAGTTGAGGTTAGCGGTTGCGTTGGTGTTTTCAAGCGGGTCAACAGCGATATCAACATGAAGGGCGCCGTTGCCAATTATTTCTCCGATGTAAAGCATTGGCGCTTCGTCGCGCTCGCCTTCACCAATTTTAATTTCGATAGTAGTGTCGGGGATAGTAGCCATAGTAGTACGCATCGCATCTACAGCGGCTGCGTCTGCCAAATTTTTGTCGCCATGCCCGGCAACTCGTGCCGCTGCCATGGCTGCGTTTTCGGTCACTTCCAGCAAATGCCAAGAAAGACTTTTGTATATATCTTTAAGATCGCCTGATTTCTTTTCGTTAGTCATTACTCTCCTTTTAATTAATTGACAACAAATTCAAAGCTTTCAATCAGATTGTTTTGGATAAACTTATAGGCACACCTTTCCTGGGTATTATGTTAATAATTGATAGTCACTATTATACACATAAAAGGCTGTTCGGGGAAAAGCAGGACGAGGAAGAGGATACTATACGGTGCCAGCTTTTGGCTTCTTTGGCTCCTGGCGCTCTTCTTTGTAAACTCTAAAAACTGAATTTGCGGCTCTATCGGTTATGATTAAAGAAAAATTAGAAGCCGGAGAATTATCATGAAATTAGTATTAGTCAGACATGGCGAAAGCGAATGGAACAAACTCAACCTTTTCACCGGATGGACTGATGTTGAATTGACCGAAAAAGGGCGCGAAGAAGCCGCCAGCGGTGGGCTTGCACTCAGAGAAGAAGGTTTTGATTTCGATATTTGTTACACATCCTATCTCAAACGGGCAATCCACACGCTCGATATCGTTCTCGACCAAATGGATCGCAGTTGGTTGCCTGTTGTCAAAAGCTGGAAATTAAACGAACGTCATTATGGTGCCTTGCAAGGCTTGAACAAAGCTGAGACTGCGGCAAAATATGGTGAGGAACAGGTATTGATTTGGCGCCGCTCTTACGCCACACCTCCCCCTGAGTTAGATGAAGACGATGAACGCAGCCCGCGTGTTCAGGCACAATATCGTGAAACAGAGGATAAATCCGTTTTGCCCCTGACCGAAAGCCTGGCGATTACGGTAACACGGACGATGCCTTATTTTGAAGAAGTAATCAAGCCACAAATGTTGGCCGGCAAACGTGTTTTGGTCGTCGCACATGGCAATTCTATCCGCGCCATGGTTAAAACTTTTGACCAATTGAGCGAAGAAGAAATCATCGCCGTCAACATCCCGACCGGTGTTCCCTTGGTTTATGAATTTGACGACAACTTCAATGTAATCAGCAAAGGCTATCTCGGTGACCAGGCAGCCATTCAAGCAAAGATGGATGCTGTTGCCAATCAAGGCAAAGCAAAGTAAAGTAAATTACCATGGGCTGGGTTTTAGATTAAACCCAGCCTTTTCATGATTGATTTAAACAAGAAAGACAAATATGACAGAAGAAAGCATCGCTTACGATTTCAATCCTGAAGATAAAGAAATCATTGCCAAAAACGAGAAGGGTGAACAAGTCGGCGAAATTGAGTATCGCGACAAAGGCGAAAGTTGGGATGTCAGCCATACCGGAGTCAAGCCTGAATATCGCGGTGGAGATATCGCCCGTACGCTTGTGCAACTGTTAGTAGAGGAAGCGCGAAAGGCAAATGTAAAGCTGAGTGCCACTTGTCCTTATGCGCTCAAGGTTTTGGAACGGACTGAAGAATATCAGGATGTTTATTTGAAAAAATAGATTACAAGCCGAAAACCAACCGGGGAAATTGCTTATGGTAGAGAGTAAGCTGTATATGCCAACTTTCTGTAAACGTTTATAATTAGCGCTATGAAGAAATTGCTTGCTTTCATTATTTTTCTGACTTTGGCTCTTGTTCCCGCTCAAACTGCTTTCGGGATGCAAAATCAGTCCCAAAATGCTGTGATAGTTTCAACGCCTCAAGCGGACGGGGCGATTTATCACCAGGTTGTGGATGGCGATACGCTCTATGGGATTGCTGAAGCCTATGGCATGACCATCAGTGAAATCAACATTCTTAATGGGAATAGTCCCGAAGCGAATGAACTTTATATCGGCACTTTTCTTATAATTAAGAAAGGTGTGGTCGCAACAGTAACTCCCGAAGCGACAGCAACGCTCGCCTATACCCCTCAACCGACTGTTGTCCAACCTAGCCGCACGCCGATTCCCACGGTTACGCCACAGCCAACCGCTACGGCAACGCCCCCTCCCAGCACTGTTCAGAAATTGTTTGGAAATGGAAAGACCCTCGGTTTGAGCATGATTGGCGTGAGCGTCATCGGGATTGCCTTGGTGGTTGTCTTTGGCTTCCT
>JAGOIM010000180.1 GCA_017995665.1 Anaerolineaceae bacterium
ATTTGGGTCGTGACTCATTTTGACCGCTCGCTTTTTGAATTCTTCACTGTATTGCTTTCGCTTTTCCATTTCGTTCTCCATGACTTTTGTCTCTTATCATCTTGTCCGAAATTTTATCAAAGACCCATTTTTTGCCCGCTCCCCGTTCCCCGTTACCTGTTACCTGTTTCCTGCTTTATCTGAAATAGCGTTGTGTTAGAAAACAAGCTTTGCAGAAGCTTTAGTGTAGAGAATATACAGCTTGGGCCTATACTTTACTGGTAAACAACAAGAGGTAGAGATGACAGAAAACATTAACGATATCTATGATTTGATTATTATCGGTGGCGGTCCGGCAGGAGCAACCGCAGCAATTTATGCTGGTCGCGCCGGTTTGAAAACCGGCGTTTTAGACAAGGGTTTAACCACCGGCGCCTTAGGCACAACCAGCAAAATTGCCAATTATCCCGGCATTGATGGCGAAGTCAGCGGAGCAGACTTGCTCAGAACCATGCGCGACCAAGCAATCACATTTGGAGCAGAGTTCATTAATGATAAGGCAATTGGTGCAGATTTGCTTTCGGGGCCAAAATCTGTTTATGGCAATTTGGGTGTATATGAGGCACGTTCGATCATTATCGCCACCGGCTCAATGGGCAGAAGCAATTTAATCAAAGGTGAGGCGGAATTTTTAGGGCGCGGTGTATCTTATTGTGCGGTTTGTGATGCTGCCTTTTTCAAGGATAAAGATTTAGCTGTGGTTGGTAAAAACGGTGAAGCAGTTGAAGAAGCGCTTTATTTAACCCGTTTTGCCCGCACTGTGCATTTTTTCGCACCCGGTAAAGAGCTGAACATCAGCTTTGAGGAAATGGAAGCCCTGGAAAAGGCCGAGAATTTAGTTCTCCATATTAACAGCCTTGCCAAAGAAATAAGCGGCACAAATGCCGTTGAAGGAATCACAGTCCTTAACCGTGAAACAAATCTTGAAGAAAACTATGCCGTATCAGGCGCTTTCGTATATCTTCAGGGGAGCAAGCCGATTGTCGACTTCTTGCAAGGGCAATTAGAAATCTCTGATGAAGGCTGTCTGCAGGTTGATCGCCAAAACCAGACCAACATTCCCGGTGTTTACGCGGTTGGCGATGTCATCTGTACCCATGTAAAACAAGCGGTGATTGCGGCCGGTGACGGTGCCATTGCGGCAATTGCGGCCGAAAAATTTTTACGCGGGAAGAGTAAAGCAAAAGTCGATTGGGGAAAATAGAGCTGGATAATCTTTTATTTCAACCTGTTAGCCTGCTTTTTGATATCCAATCATTCGGTCAAATCTACCAAAGGCGAGTAAAATAGAGCAATGCCAAACCTCATCCCTGAAGATTTAGACAAAGCCGCCGAGCGTGGAGAGCCTTCCCACGTCTGGCGCGAAGGTCAGGAGCGCCGTTTTGCCATGCTCTGTGAGGCTGCCGGAGAAAGAGTTCGCGGCAATGTCTTGGTGGACGGTTGCGGTGTCGGCGCCTATCTTTCTCACCTGGTTCCTCTTTCCAAAATGGCAGTTGGTCTGGATATTGAGTTTCCACGCGTACAGGATAGCTCCGCTTTCACCCCTAACGTTTTTTGTGCTGCCGGAGAAAATGTGCCCACGGTTGAAAACTTTTTCGACCTGGTTCTTAGCCATGAAGTTTTGGAGCATGTTCAAAACGATCGGGAGGCGATTCGCGAGATGGTGCGCGTGCTCAAACCCGGAGGACGAATTGTCCTTTTCTGCCCCAACCGTGGCTATCCTTTTGAGACGCACGGGCACTATTGGAAAGGCAAGTACCATTTTGGCAACACGCCCTTCATCAATTGGCTTCCCCGTAAATTGCGCGACAAACTGGCTCCGCATGTAAATGTTTATGCGCGCAATGATTTGACGAAATTATTCACCGGTCTGCCGGTCAAATTTATCGTAAAAAGGACAATTTTTGGCGCATACGATAACATCATTGAGCGCCACCCACGCCTTGGCAAAATCCTAAGAGATTTTTTACAGGCACTCGAGAAAACGCCCTTGCAGCGACTGGGGCTCTCTCACTTTTGGGTCATCGAAAAAACAGACTGATATCCCCTTTTACACCAGGGAAGACTGGAATCGCTTTATGTTTAATAATCAGAACCGCTGATTCTGTTATTTTTTACAAAACCAATTTCGAAAAGTGTTTCACAATTATTTTGTAGATATAAGAATATAATTTCATTATAGAAATTATCGCCCACAGAAAAGCTCAATCAAAGCAGGCCCTATCTATGGTAAGATTAGGCGTTGTTTAAGCTTTACATTTAAGGTGATTAAATTTGGAAGACCTCTCTAAACCTGTTTACGACTCTGCGGATCATAAGGTTTCGGCGATTTCTGAGTTGAAAGAACTCTACAATTATCGCTATTTGCTCGGCCAATTGGTCCGCCGGGATATTACCACACGCTACAAACGCTCTGTCCTCGGTGTTGCTTGGACGATGCTCAATCCGCTTGGCACAATGTTGATTCTCACTTTCGTGTTTTCGAACTTCTTCAGGTCAGAAGTCCCACATTTCCCGGTGTATATTTTGAGCGGTTTGTTAGCCTGGAACTTTTTCACTCAGGCAACGAATGCTGCCATTAGCGGCTTGGTCTGGGGTGGGAGCCTGCTGAAACGGATTTACATTCCCAGCACCGTTTTTGGCGTTTCGGCAATTGGAACAGCCTTGGTTAATATGGTCATGTCGCTTGTGCCATTGGTTATCGTTATGCTTATTGATGGTGCAACTTTTCATGTCTCGATGTTCTTTTTACCGGTTTCAATCCTCTTGCTGACCGGTTTTACGCTTGGTTTTGGCCTGTTTATCTCCTCTTTGGCGGTCTTCTTCCCCGACGTGGGTGAGATGTATCAAGTTTTGTTAACCGGCTGGATGTACCTGACCCCAATTATTTATCCGGACACTTTGAT
>JAGOIM010000181.1 GCA_017995665.1 Anaerolineaceae bacterium
ATGAGGCGTATGCCCGTTGTGTTCCTCACGATGACGGCAGCTTGAAAGCTTCGGTTTATTTTTCTGTTTATCGCGTTTTGGAGCATATCGATTTTAACGCCATTATGCATCTTTACCTGACCACAATGGATGGCCAGACGCTTGAATTGAGCCCATCTAACCAAATTCCGAACGGTGGGAATCAATTGCACCTCTATCAGGAGCTTGTTCCGGTTACGGCCTTGGTTGCCAGTCGCTTGAAGCCTTTGGATTTTATTGAGGAAATTGTCCGAAATCCAAATTCAGTGCTTCGTTTGCCGGCAATTGTTTTCACAGAATTGCAACTGGGCGATTTAGCCAAAGACCCTGAAATGGGCTTGGCAGGCAAGCTGTCTTATAACAATCTGGACCATCTGCGGCAATGTTTGACCGAGGTGAAAACGAAATTTATTGCGACAAAAATGGTAGACCGCGTCCATTCCCCAAATGTACAATATCGCACAATCAAAAACGGGGTTTTCGTAGGGAATCAAACTCAATTGCGATACTTTGCCATGCCGTCATCCGAAGAAATCCGCAGCAATAACTACCGCTGGTTCCGATCTGCAAACATGTAAAAGGAAGAGCCCGGTCGCTTCTTTGTTTGTTATGATAATTACCGTCTTCCAATTGTTTGGCTAAGACGAAATTGAATTATAAGAATGAAACTGTCTGTCTCTTGCTTGGGGCGGGCAGTTTTTTGTCTTCATTTCAGGTAAAATGGAAACATGAAGCCAAAACTTGACAGCTATCGGGATTTGAACAGGAGCACTTTGCTGAGGCGAAGAGTGGATGTTTGGCTGCCTTCTGCCTATCAGGAGGATGCGAAAAGGGCTTTTCCGGTGCTCTATATGCATGACGGGCAAATGGTTTTTGACAATTCGCATAATCCGGGTGGCGGATGGAATGTGCATCTGGCAATTGAACGGCTGGCTAAGGAAGAAAAAATTACTCCGCCGATAGTTGTTGCTATTCCGAGTACCATAGAGCGAAGTTATGAATATCTGTCGGCGAAGGCTATTGGCTATCCGGCTGGGAAAGAAGCCTTGGAAACTTCGAAAAATCTTCGCTTTACAGACGAAAATTTAGAAAAATCCTCGATTTTGATGGCTTGGATTGTGGAGACGGTTAAACCCTTCATCGATTCGCACTATCGAACGTTGGGCGATCCTGCCAACACCGCTATGATGGGTTCAAGCATGGGAGGCTTAGCGGCTCTGACAATGTTTTGTGAATATCCGCATGTCTTTCAGAAAGCTGCCTGCCTTTCAAGCCATTGGCCAATTCTTGGGGATGGGATGATCAGCTATCTGGAGGATTGCTTGCCTTCGCCTGACGGGCGCAAACTCTATTTTGACTATGGATCGGAGGGTTTGGATGGTGATTATGCCCCCTGGCAGGCTAAAGCAGATGCTGTTTTGAGAGCGAAGGGCTATGAAGAGGGAAAAAACTTTGTCAGCTGGAGTTTTCCGGGCGAGGGACATAATGCCGGAGCCTGGTCGGCACGTTTGCATATTCCTTTAACTTTTTTGTTTGGCACGATTGATTTGTAAGCTTGATTAAGCTTGCAGATTTTGGGTTTTGCTTATTGTGATGGAGGGATATAACATTCTGTAGGCAGATTATTAGCGTTGCGGGCACCGCAAAAGGCGAAATCGATGTCGTGGTTGCCGCCGAAAACTAAACCGTCGCCGCTGCTTAACTCAAGTTGCCCGCTCCCGAACGGAGCAGTCCAGGTGCCGAAAACGACGAGTCCGCCAAAGACAATCCGCCCTTCCATGTTAATGTCTTGTCCGCCAATTTTTCCAATTGCCCGAAATTCACCATATCCTCCGACAATTTCAAAGCTGATTTTGCCTGTCTGAGTGGTTCCGTCATCGAACTCGAATTTGACATTCCATTCGCCCAGCCAGATGGCTTCGGGTCCGTCATAGGTCTCGGTCGGCAAGGGCAAAGTGGCTGTGGGCTGAACCGGATAGGGATTGCTACCGCCAGGTGTCGCTGTTGGGTTCTGCTGCCTGCGCTGGGTTGCGGTGGGCTGGATTCTCGGCAATTGAGTTGTAGAGCCTGGGTTTGGAAGGTTGGTGCTTTCTGAGGGTGGCTTCTGTTCCGTGCCTGAGGTTTCAGAGGGCACTTGCTCTTTTTCGACTATGTCAGTCTGATTGGGGAGAGGTGTTTCTTGTTGTGATGTCGGGGTCTTTTGTCTATCGGAATAAACATTGGTAATTTTGATTGATTGATTGTCGAAGCCAAGTAGGCTAAAGGGTTTGGGCCCTGCGAAAATCAGGACAAGGAGAACGATAAGCAAAACAAGAGCAGCCAAACCAAGATATTTTTGTTGCTTGCTCAATGCCTGAAACTTTTTCTTTAATTCATCAAAAAACTTCTGTGCCATCTCTATCCCTAGTTTACATTTTACCTTAAACCATATCTCAAAAATGCGCCTGTAGCATCGACGACAGCCAACACAAGCCCATCACGAGGATGCTTGCGATTCACCCTAGAGCGCAATTGAATCTTAAATATCGCTGGCTTCTGCTATAGTATCACGCGCCCATTCCATTGCCTCAATGACAATCGGCTCGGTTTCGCTTTCCAAGACAGACTCTAACAATGGGAGGTAGGCGCTGTTAGCGCTGTTGCCAATGGCGATGGCGACGTTTCTTCTAAAGCCACTGTGTTTAGCGCGCCAGACCGGTGAATGGCGATATTTGCTTTTGAACTCCTCAGCTGAAATCAGCAAACTCTCTTCCAAAGAGGCTTCTTCTTCCAACAGTGGCTTTTCAAGCGTGAGTTTGGATTTTTTATTTACCGGGCAAACCATTTGGCATTGATCGCAACCGAAAATTCGATTCCCCATCGCTTTCCGATGCTCAATGGGGATTTCAGCCCGATTTTCAATGCTCAGATAGCT
>JAGOIM010000040.1:0-6950 GCA_017995665.1 Anaerolineaceae bacterium
TCAATACCATCCGCTTCCATATCAATCGGCAAAACCCCGGCTGTTTGCGCACTGTCCAGCAAAAAGTGCAATCCGTGCTTTCGGGCGATTTGTCCGACTTCTCTAATCGGCAAAATCGTGCCGCAAACGTTAGAAGCATGGTTCAGCACAATCAAGCGCGTATTGCTTTGAATGGCCGACTCAACCAAGTTCGCATCCAGGCTTCCATCGCTATTGCAAGCCACTTTTGTAGTTTGAACGCCCTTCTGTGCCAAATTATTCAGAGGGCGCATGACCGCATTGTGTTCCATACTGCTGGTAATCACATGATCGCCGGCTTTTAGGAGCCCGTGCAATGCCAGGTTTAGCCCATCGGTTATGTTTAGTCCGAAGACAACCCGTAAGGGGTCTTCTGCTCCAAACAACTCTGCAAGAGCCACTCGCGTTTCATAAACCAAGCGAGCTGCCTCAATGGATAACCGATGCCCTGATCTCCCGGGGTTTGCCCCCGTTTCTTCCAGAAAATGCACCATAGCATGGGCGACTTCCGGCGGTTTAGGCCAGGAAGTCGCCGCATTATCAAGATAGAGTGCGCCATCCTTTGTTCTTGAAGATGGAAAGATTGGCGCAGTCAATTTCATTTGCGAATCACCATAGTAAATTCATCATCCTGTTCAGTAACTTGCACTTTAAAGCCTTTACGTTCAGCGAATCGCTCAATGTTTTCACGGGCGGTAACCGTATCGGCAAGCACTTCTAAAGGGAGATTTCCTTTTTCAATCGCTTGTTGAACCATCATTACCGGTTGAGGGCAAGACAACCCTCGCGTATCTAAAACAGCACTCATTTTTATACTCCTTACTTATGCAGTTTTTTGGCGCATGGTGAAACCAATCACCAAACAAACCACCAAACCAATTCCAACGGCAATCATGCCATATTGAGAAATACCGCCCACCTGCAAAACACCATCAACCATTGCATCGGCTTTTCCAGCCAGATTGAAGTTGTGGGCGATTGCAGCACCGGTGATCATGCCCAAAACGAAAATAGCAGAATCGCCATTCCCTTCGCCGGCTAAGAAAAGTTGACGACCTGGGCAACCGCCAGCCAAAGCGTAGGCTAAACCGGCCAAAACCATACCGAGAATGTTCCAAAGTATGTTACTGTGAGCGATTGGCATCCCAGCAAAACCAAATTTAAACTGACCCAAAGCCAGATTGGTAACGGCGGCGACAACAATTAAAGCTACAACGCCACTCAAAAGGCGATAATCCTTAAGCAAAATGACATCACGCACGGCACCCATCGTGCAGAAACGACTGCGCTGTGCCAAAAAGCCAATCAACAAGCCAGCGCCCAAAGAGATCAAAATTGGGGCAGCCATTGAACCGGGACCTGATTCGCTGAAGAAAATGGGACCGCCTTCGCTGAATACCGGTCTGAAGATGAGCAAAAGCAACAAACCGATCATCATAATGGGCATAATCCAGCCAACAGCGGGATAGGTTTTTTTGCTCGGACCAAGGTTGAAGCCGGAACGAAGGAATGCGACACCAATCCAGATGCCACCAACCAAACCAACAATTCCAACCAAAGCGGTCATATCACCACCGGCAAGACGGAAACCGGCGCGCCACGGGCAACCCAAGAAGACCAAAGCGCCAATCATGGCAAAAACACCTAAGACGAAACGAACAATCGGGGCAGAACCGGC
This sequence comes from Anaerolineaceae bacterium, assembly GCA_017995665.1. Lineage (GTDB taxonomy): Bacteria > Chloroflexota > Anaerolineae > Anaerolineales > Anaerolineaceae > Mesolinea. Next base: position 1,697 of record JAGOIM010000040.1, read on the forward strand.
GCGGGCTTTGAATTCGCGGAAAAGCAAAGCTGCAATGGTTGAGCCCAAAACGAAACCAATGATTTCGGGACGAATATATTGAACGACTCCGGCACGATGCAAACCAAGCGCACCGGCGATGTCGCGTTCAAAACAAGCCACACAAATTCCCATGTTGGGGGGATTGCCCAAATACTGCAAAACAGGGCCCAAAATGCCAATGATGGCGCCCACTAAAATAATTCCCCAATAGGAAGCAAAGAATTTAGAAATTTTTTCACGCATAATAACTTCTCCTGAAAGGTTTTTAGTCTAGTCAATAAAAAATTTAGCTAACTTAAAAAAGCGATTTCAATAAAAGCAAGTCTGGGTATTTTTTTTCGCTAACTCCTCTTCCGGTAAATAACCTTAAATAATAAATCCGCTGTCACATATCAGCGGATCCGGAAGGCTGGAAGCTTTTCAGGAAAGGTCAGCTATGCGACAACAGTTGAATGAACGCTGACCAGCGTTCTGTTGACTTTCTCAAAGAGAGTGAAAATAAGTTTTCATAACTATGTACCTGATATGATTATAACTTTAATTCACAAATCCGTGGGATGAAATTTCGCCTCTAATAAATAAATGGTGAGCTAAAAAATACAGCCCACCATTTCCTAATTTACAACTTTTTCAGCTTATCGAATAAACACGCCTTCCAAATCACCCTTCATGACAAGGGGTAGCAAATATGCCTCACAACCATCAGGATCGATTAAGGCAATGCTTGCCTCTTCTGAATCTGACTTCCGCATGCTCACAGCCAGCCAACCCGATTGGCTCCAATCCAAACCAATGGCGTTAACGTTATCAAGAATTTGATGCATATCACTGCCATCAGGACGCACCAGATAAACACTGCTGTTATCAGTGCCTCGGTATGCAATCCATTTTCCATCAGGGGAAAGACTGGGGTTGAGGTATTTAATGGTTCCATCCTCAAGATCGAAAAGCTCTTGCACAGTGCCACTGCTAAAATCGTAATTGGCGACTTTCCAGGCAGCACTTCCGATGTAAGGCGTGGCGAAGTAGAGCAAACCCTCCGGCGACCAGCCGATGATTGTTTGATGACTCAGCGTGGAAATTTGCTTTACCTCATAACTGTCGACATTGATAACAAAGACGCTGTTGATAAAACCCTCACCCATCCCAACATAGGCAATCTGCTTTCCGTCTGGTGACCATTTCAGGTCAGAGCCAGAGATTCCCGGCAAGATTCTCTCAGTCTGCAAATCCAGGTCGAGAATATGAATTTGATTGTCCGGAGCCGCGTAAGCCAGTTGCTTGCCATCCGCTGAGAGCGCTCCCCAATTGCCATCCGGAACTTCGACATCCTTTCGATTTTCATCCAGGTTATAGACTGAAAGTCCCCAAACACCGCTGAACAGCTCTCCTGAAACCAAGACTTTCCCATTAACCAATTCAACAGGTGCCGGCTGAAGGTCTGTGAGTGATTCCGCCGTCAGACACAAGCCAGATTGTTTCGTTGGTTCGTCCTGCAAATCCGTTCGAATTGTGGTCGGAGACCACTCTCCCTCCCAGGTGATTGAGTCACCAATCATCGTAAGATTGGACAGTCTAACCGTTAACAGACCACTCGGGAGCTCTTCATAGCTTATACTCACACTGAAGGGAACCTGAGACAAGCCTACACTGCCTGCACGTCCTCCACCGCCACCCCCACCGCCATTTGGAGTGAACTCGGGGATTTCAACACCAAAACTGTATACCTTCGGATCAGCCTCAAATGCAAAGCTATATGTGCCACGTGAACCCGTACTAATTGAAATTAGCTTCACTGTTTGCCCGGCGAGCTGGATTTCATGATTGAATTCCCATACCTGACCGACTTGCGGGTTTGGACCGGCATCAAAACTAAACTCGGCCGTCGAATTCGGGTCAGCCGGATAAATTCCAACACCGGAGAAGCTGATTGTCAGAGGGTAAACCAAGCCATAAGCTTTAAATTCAGCCGCCCAACCACTGCCGTCCGGTTCTTGGCTGATAGCTTCATTAACATCCAGTGGATAGGTGAAGGGCACTTCCTTCCCATTGGCATCCCGAATTTTCAAATCGCCGATTTGCTGGATTGACTCTCCGGGCTTAGTTTGGGGCTGAAAACTTCCAATTAAAATATAGCCATCTTCGGTTTCGATCACCTTGCTCACCCTAACTGGTTCCTCGGTAGCCGGAATTTCTGTCTCCTTATCAACGGTTTTTAGTGTGCTCTCCACCTGTGGCGAGGGTAAAACTTCGCTAACCGGCGCCAGAGTCAGCTCAGGAGGAGCTGGGACAAAACGCAACGGCAACTCCCAATTTTCTGGAGCTCTGCCTGGCATGGTGTTGACTATACAAGGAATCACAAAAATTGCCTCGTTAACCTCAGCAGGGACGGCCTGATAGCCGAAGTCCACTGCAGTGAGCTCTCTGCCATCTTCCAAGCGCAAATATCCTTGTGTAATACAGCCGATAATATCCTCCCGATCCGGGTAAGCCGAAGCAGGAACGCCAAAAACGCGATATTCGATTTGTGTTTTATCACCGCTGAGGGTTGCCGAGCTGACTGTAATGGTAATCTCATCACGTGTGACACTGACAGGCTCTGCCAGGACCCGGATCGGAACACTCTGATCCACAATCCCTGTGCCCGGTAAATATCCAAATAGTTGACGAATAGCTGCCGAGACTTGCGCCGGACCAATTGCCAGAGTGATAATGATAATAACCGCTAGAATTGCGAAAGTAACCACCCATGCAGGTCGCAATCCTCTGATTGGCTGAGGCTTTCGTGCTTTTTCATCAGCTCGTTTCATCAAACCACTATACAACCTGTCTGTGAATTCAGGGCGCACTGCCGGAACATCGAAAGATTCTCTAATTTCTTTTTCAAACTGAGGGGGGATTTTCCATTCATTCATTTGAAACCTCCAACTGACTGTGCAACCGTGCCAGCAAACGGTATGTCTTTTTTTTGACCGCTTCTTCATTATGTTGAAGAAGCCTTGCTATTTCCGGGAAACTCATTTCACCAAGGAACCTCAACCTAAGCAATTCCTGATCCTCATTTGGTAAGGCTTGAATCAAACTTGCCAGGTTTGCGCTTTGTTCTGATTGAATTACACCGTTTAAGGGGTCATTTTCTACGGGGATATCCTCGATTTCGTCTATGTCCGTTGGAATAATTCGCTGACGAAAATGATCCATCGCCTGATTACGTGCTATTGCAAAGAGCCAGGAAGCAAAATGCCCGTCTTGTCGATATTTGTCAAATGCTTCAAAAGCAGCCAGAAAAGTCCTCGAGGTAGCATCTTCAGCTTCATGCAGATTTCCAATTCGACTGTAGAGATATCGGAAGATTTGATTAACATACAACTTATACAGCTCTCCAAAAGCTCTCGGGTCCTTCCTTGTGGCTTTAATGAGCACTATTTCGTCGGATTCACGAATGTTTTTTTCGTACCTGTTTTCTGCCATAAACTTCCTTTCATATCCTTTCCAGGATATCCTGCAGGCTTTGGATTTTTGAATTCACTATGTATGACGGAAAATAGGCATAAAGGGGACATATTCCCTTTTATTCTGCTTCTTTTTCCCTTAACATTAAGATTATATTGTGAAATTCAGGGGATTTGCATGGTATTTGGGCAGGAAACTTTTACAAGAAGGTGGCAATCTTCAAAACTGCCATTCAGCCGGCTGCCTGCTGTCACCTGCAAATCAGGTACAATTGCGATAACTAAATAAACGCAGGAGACGATATGGCATCAGATACACAAGTCATCTATTCAATGATGAGGGTCGGGAAGATTCACCCGCCAAACAAGCAAGTGCTCAAGGATATTTCGCTGGGCTTTTATTATGGTGCCAAAATTGGCGTATTGGGCTTGAATGGCTCCGGGAAGTCGACTCTTTTGCGCATTATGGCAGGCAAGGACGAGGACTACATCGGCGAGATAGCCCGATCTAAGGGTTATACCGTTGGCTTAATGGAGCAGGAGCCTGTCCTCGATGAAAGCAAAACTGTTATCGAAGTCATCAAAGAGGCAGTGCAACCGGTTGTTGACATGCTGGCTGAATTTGACGCTATCAACGATGCTTTCACTGACCCCGAGGCTGATTTTGAGGCTTTGATTGAAAAACAAGGCAAGCTGCAGGAAAAACTGGACCACCATGACGCCTGGAATTTGGACTCGCACCTCAAATTAGCAATGGACGCTTTGCGCTGTCCCCCGGCTGATACGCCGATTTCCGTGCTTTCAGGTGGTGAACGACGCCGGGTCGCCCTGACCAAACTTTTGCTTGAAGAGCCTGATATCCTCTTGCTGGACGAGCCGACCAATCACCTCGATGCCGAATCAGTCGCCTGGCTGGAGCATCATTTGCAAAATTATGCCGGGACAGTGATTGCCGTAACACATGACCGCTACTTCCTCGACAACGTTGCTGGTTGGATTTTGGAACTCGACCGTGGAGAAGGGATTCCCTGGAAGGGCAATTATTCATCCTGGCTGGAGCAAAAGCAAGAACGTTTGCGGATTGAAGAAAAATCCGAAAGCAAGCGTCAACGCACCTTGCAACATGAGTTGGAATGGATTCGGATGTCGCCAAAGGCGCGCCAGGCGAAGGGGCAGGCGCGCGTTTCCGCTTACGAAAATTTGCTCAATCAGGAACATGAGAAATTGCGCAAGGATTTGGAAATTTATATTCCTTCAGGTCCGCGTCTGGGAAATGTGGTGATTGATCTGGAAGGCGTCAGCAAAGCCTATGGTGAAAAAGTTTTGCTCGATGACCTGGATCTTTCCGTACCAGCCGGTTCAATTGTCGGTGTAATCGGGCCAAACGGTGCCGGTAAATCAACTTTGATAAAAATTATCGCCGGATTGTTGGATGCGGATAAAGGGAAGGTGACGCTTGGCGAGACTGTGAAGCTGGGTTATGCCGATCAATTCCGCACACTGGACCCCGAAGCAAGCGTATTTCAGGAAATAACCGGTGGTGCGGATAACCTTGTGCTTGGCGATTATACGGTTAATGGCAGAGCATATTGCGCTTCCTTTAACTTTACCGGCGCAGATCAGTCCAAGGCGATTAAGACCCTCTCCGGTGGCGAAAGAAACCGGGTATTTCTGGCAAAAACTTTGACGGTTGGCGCAAATGTACTCCTGCTGGATGAGCCGACCAATGATTTGGATGTCAACACCTTGCGCTCTTTGGAACAGGCTTTGGAAGAATTCGC